>CAZIAU010000697.1:0-2193 GCA_964536755.1 uncultured Bacteroides sp.
CGTATCCTTGTTGCATATATTCAACCAACTCCTGTCCTCTTCTTTCGAGAATAGGTATGTTAGCAGCGCCCTTATCAGAGCAGTAAAACAACCCGGGTTCTTTGCTTGCTCTATTCTTTTCTAATTTTGCGGCCTGTGTAGTGCTAAAAAAGTTAAATCCATTCTCGATAATTGGCGTACCCCCTGCATTGTAAATAGGGCTCGTTACTACGTCACCCTTGTAATGGGCGGTCGCCCTGGATCCTTTGTAAGCACGCGTTACTCGCAACTTCCCGCTTTCCTTATCCCATTGATTGACCCGCATCAATTCATCGGCAATACGAATGAAAAATATGAATTTTCTGCCATGTTCTGAAAAATCGGCTTTTTCTTCAACAGTGCTTGCATAAATGGGAATTAAATCATTACCTCCGGGTATTTCCTGTGCCGTCTCTTTTAGGACATCCATATTGAGGTGTACTTTGTCGAAATACGGTGCTGTGATCTCGTTTTTTGGCCAGGTATAATGGCTTACCGTGAATTCTGTAGTAGAACGGTCGATGTCAGTCTCCAGTAATGCGGCGGGACACATTGCCACGTGTTGCAGGTAATCGCGCTCGATTTCTTCTAGCGGCCAATGTTTAAGATATGTGCTGGAGGTATATTTTGAGAATATAATATTCGGATTGCGCTTTTTAAATCTCTGGGCTTCTTCATGTGATATGTTCCTGGTGGCAGAAATTTTGTCTGCGATATAGTTGACCTGTTCATCACTTAGGATTACATCCTCAATCATTACGTTTTTGTATTTTTTATCCATATTATGTAGTTTCGGTACGCCCTGCATCGAAACACCCGCATCTGGATTCAGTTGTATCGCGATGGGACCATTTTTAAGGATCACCCCTTCCTGAGCAGCAGCGGCACTGTACAGACTAGCTGCTATAAATATGAATATTGTTATTTTCATAATTAATCCTTTAGTTTTTTTATTCTGTTTTCGACCCTTTTTACACTTGATTCTTTTATCCTGTGATCCAGGTGTTATAAAGACGGTTTGATGAGGAGTATTTTTCCGGAAAGTGGTGGCAAGTTAATTGTACCTTCGACGTACTCACCGGTTTGGGAATCAATGTAGCGTCGATCGAGCTCAACGGTATAACTTGTTGGCTTACTGAGTGGCCCTAAGCTATCCTCGCCAACATCCTGGTCTATTGCTCCTTCGAGGCCATCAAATTTCCATTGACCTTCTATCGCAGTAGGATTGATGAGTACCAGGCCGTTTTCGTAGCGGCGCATGAATACATTGCTGTCTTTGTAGCGGTACGCATCGAGCTTACCCGCTTCGTGAGTTTCAAGTGGCTTACCCATTGGCAGGAATAGGGTATAAGGCAGTCCCACCTTGTAGGTTAATCCACCATAGGGGTGCGTCCATGTTGGTCCGACAGCCGGAAGATGGAAAAAGGTGCTGAGATAACTTAAACGGAGAACGGGTCCCGTTCCGTCTTTTGAGATATCCCTTTCTCCTTTTATCGGTTCGTAGACCATGTATAGAAAGGCGCTTGAATAGTCTGTGGCGCGGTCATATTCATCTTGATTTTGCGCAAGAAACGTAGACTTCATGGCAAATGATACTGCCAGATTTTCTTTAAAAGCGATCTGAAACATACGAAACTGATTTACAAAATTCTCCCCGCACGCAGCCACACCCATTTCTGTATGATAGGAATCCAGAGGACGGGGCTTGATATCAGTAGGAATCAGGAGCTGTTTGCTGTAGCCGCCATCTCCATCTCCCTTTTCAAAGTTGTGGTTTCTTACACCATTGGCCTGAAGCACCGGCCAACGACCCAGCTTCTCGTGGATATAACGCTGTATTACCCCAATCATGCGGTCGTGCCCGACTACCCAATCCGCGCTAGAGTAAGGTTGGTTTTTAGCAAAATCCCATGGTACGGTTTTCAGACCCAGGGCGTTGACCATCTTGAACATCGGTAGGCTTGCACTCATCACATCAAGCGCGGCGCCGTCAACGCCATTCTTTTCCATTGTTTCCATTATCTCTTTCGCCCTTCGCTCGAGAATAGGTAGGTTGTCAGGCCCTTTGTCTGAGCAGTAAAAGAGCTGCCTTCCTTCTTTACTTTTGGCAGATTCCAGTCTTTCCGTCTGTTTTCCTCCAAAGCTGATTGCATTTTCGGCAAGTGGACCATTCCC
>CAZIAU010000698.1:0-2190 GCA_964536755.1 uncultured Bacteroides sp.
GATGGAGAACGGGGAGTTCGGTATTTGTGAGGATTGCGGGGAAGAGATCTCAACGGACGGCTGTGCCTGCAACACCTCTGACGCAACTAACAAAATAAGTGTCAGGACAGAATGAGTTCTAATATTCATCGAGGCGTATTAATGATTCGACTATCATAATCATTGCTATCAGGGCATTCTTATAAGTATCTGACTATGATATAATGCGTGTAGAAGCCAAATTGTTCATTCTTATTAAGAAAAATTCTAAATAAGGATTTTATAACAGGTTATTCCAAAGGTAATACCGGGTACGTTAGGAGCTCTACTGAGCCGTCATCAATTAGTCTGAGGGCCCTGTAACCATATTTGTTTTCATCAAAATCAAGTTCCCGGGACCGGGGTTTAAACTGGATGGCCGTAGATGGATTGGAGATCAGTCTTATGTTGTGCAAATATCTATCTGTTTCCTGGTGTACATGTCCGAATACGACTGCCTTAACTTGCTGCTTCGATCCAACTGTCTTCCAGAAGGCAGCCTTATTTTGCAGTCCAAGTTTGTCAATAAATTCCGAACCCACATCAACCGGTTGATGATGTATGCAGATTACCACGTACCTGTCCGGGTGACGAGCCAGGAATTGACTGAGACGGTCCATCTCTTCACTCTCTATGAAACCCTCATCTTTCCCAGGAATAGTCGAATCCAGAAAGAGCAGGCTCCATGTGCCCAGGTGCCACTCCCCGTGAATGTATTTTAGCTTGAGAAGATCAGGAATATTCGAGAAATTGTCATGATTGCCTTTCATCCAGACGGTGTACGAAGCCAGATCTTTGGTAAGTTCATGAAAATTCTCATATGACTCTCTGCTCCCGTCGTCGGAAATATCACCCGAAGCAATCATCAGGTCAAAAGCTGAACCTTCCATCCTGATGGCAGCGGCAACCTTATCAAGCGCCCTGTAGGTATTTACATCAAAAAGTCTCCTTTCTTTTGATCCAAAAAGGTGTGAGTCTGAAATTAACAGAATATCATAAACCATGATAATTGATGACCGGATAATAATAGTTTGACAAATAAAGATAAACAGTTTTCAAAAAGCTTATCTTAATTTTACGTGTTATACACAAAATTGTCTTACCTTTTCTTTGTATCATGAAGAAGTCAATGATAAGACTGCATTTACAGATTCTTTTTTCAGCTTTTTTATCCATTACATCGATTAATCTGGCCGCGCAGGAACCTGTTAGAATAATGCCTCTGGGAAATTCAATTACCTATGGAAACTATCATCCGGAACTCAGACCCGAAGGCTTAATTACCGGGTACAGGCAGCCCCTCTGGATCATGCTGCAGGAAGCGGGATATGAAGTTGACTTTGTGGGCAGCCGGGCCACCGGGGCCGATGCGGAACCTGCTTTTGATCCTGATAACGAATGATATCCCGGATGGACCGATGATCAGATCAAGGAGAATGCATATGACTGGCTAGGGAACAATCCTGCTGATGTTGTGATCCTTCATATCGGGACAAACGGTCTGGATCCTAATCCTTCCGATGTGGAAGGCATCCTGGATGAGATTGACAGGTATGAGCAATATGAGGGGATTCATACAAAAGTGATCCTGGCCAAGATCATCAACCGGATAACGTACAGCCAGCTGACCACCGAATTCAACCAGAATATCGAAAAGATGGCCCTGGACAGGGTGATCAACGAAGGGGATGATGTTGTGGTGATCGATATGGAGTTTGAAACAGGTATCGATTACCGTATCTACACATCGGGCGGTGAGATGCATGACAACCTGCATCCGTTTGTGGGGGGACATGAGAAGATGGCCGTCCGGTGGTTTGAAGCGCTGCAGGGGGTCCTGCCCCGCCCTGATCAGAAACCTTACATCACCTCTCTTCCCAATCCTTATGTTTATTTGGGTGAACAGACCATATACAGGCTTGAAGCCGATGGCGATCCTGCTCCTTCATTCAACCTGCTGGAAGCTCCCTTCGGAATGTCCCTGGAACAGGACTCCGGGCTCCTCTCATGGTCTCCTGCATCTGCCGGGACCTATCACGCCGCCATCCTGGCGGAAAACAGCTTCGGAACAGATACACAGTATATTGAATTTATTGTTCCGGAGAGCGATTCCAGGGTAAGGGAAGGGCTGGTTGCCCTTTTTAAGTTTACCGAACAGCAAGGGAATCTTAT
>CAZIAU010000699.1:0-2188 GCA_964536755.1 uncultured Bacteroides sp.
TGATCACGATGGCATTAAGCAGACCTTTTCCCCGTACCGTTTCAATCAGGGGTGATTCAATACTCCTTAATTCATCCCGGAACATGTTTCCCAGTTCTTCTGCCCGTTCAGAAAGGTTTTCATCCTTGATGTATTCCAGTGCGGCTATGGCTACCTTTGCCGCAATGGGATTGCCTCCGTATGTGGAACCGTGTTCACCGGGACGGATACAGAGCATGATATCGTCATCAGCCAGAACAGCAGATACCGGGTAGACCCCCCCTGACAGGGCTTTCCCCAGGATCAGGATATCGGGCCTGACATTTTCATGGTCACAGGCCAGAAGTCTGCCGGTACGGGCAAGACCGGTCTGGACTTCGTCGGCAATGAAAAGGACATTCTTTTTCTTGCAAAGCTCGTAAGATTTGCTCAGGAACCCTTCATCCGGAACGAACACCCCCGCCTCACCCTGTATGGGTTCAACCAGGAATCCGGCTACATTCGGATCCTCAAGTGCCTTTTCCAGAGCATCAGTATCATTGTAAGGTATGGTAATGAATCCGGGTGTATATGGCCCGAATCCCTTGTAGGAATCGGGATCGGTTGACATGGATATGATGGTAATGGTACGGCCGTGGAAGTTGCCCTCACAGACTATGATCCTGGCTTCATTTTCCGGTATCCCTTTCTTTTCATAGGCCCACTTCCTGCAAAGCTTCAGGGCAGTTTCATCACCTTCTGCTCCGGAATTCATGGGAAGCACCTTGTCATATCCGAAATAACGGGTGATATATTCTTCGTATTCACCCAGCAGGCTGTTGTAAAATGCCCTTGATGTAAGGGTAAGCCTTCCGGCCTGTTCGATCATGGCATTCACAATCTTTGGATTACAGTGCCCCTGGTTAACAGCAGAGTAAGCTGAAAGAAAATCAAAATACTTCCTGCCCTCCACATCCCAGACAAAAACCCCTTCACCACGGTCAAGGACCACAGGAAGCGGGTGATAATTGTGTGCACCAAACCTCTCTTCTCGCTGGATGTAGTCTTGTGTGTTCATTATAAAAACCTTCTAAGCAAATATTAAATAAATCGAGGCTCAAAGGTAATAAAACATATGTCACCTTTGGATATTAAATAAAAATATAGTTTATTATTAAACAGGTCATGCTGCCTGCAAATAACCACTAACCATTAATACAATCATGCAAACCGTACATAAATTAATCAAAAACCGATGGAGCCCTGTGGCTTTCGATCCCCGTCCGGTTGAGAATGAGAAGATCCTGCTGCTTTTTGAAGCGGCGAAATGGGCACCTTCAAGCGGGAACAAGCAACCCTGGAGATTTATCTTTGCTACCATTGACACACCCGACTACGATATGTTGTTCGGACTTCTGAAAGATGGGAATAAGGTGTGGGCAAAAACAGCCCCCCTCCTTGTACTCTCAATTGCTCAGACAATTTCCACTAAAAAGAATCACCCCAACAGGTATGCTTTTTACGACACTGGTATGGCAGTAGGAAATATGCTCGTTCAGGCTACTTATATGGGACTGTATGTTCACCAGATGGGTGGTTATGATAAGGAGAGGGCCAGGAATGTCCTGAATATTCCCTGGAGGTACGAACCGGCTGCTATGATGGCCATAGGTTATAAAGGAGACCCGGCAACTCTTCCCAAAAAGGTTGCGGCACGGGAGAAAAAAGAAAGGACCAGGAAGGAACTGGGCAGTTTCCTGTTTGCTGGTAAGTTCTCCTGACCCTAGAAGTTTACAGAGATCTTCAGATTGAACCTTCTTCCGGTGAGATAATTCGGAACACCGAACCGACCGGGAACGCCTGCCTGATCGGATATGGTCTGCACCCATAAATAGGAGGCTTCATTATTTATGCCGAGCAGGTTGAAAACTTCCGCACTGATCCATATACTCCTGAAATGGCGAAAAGGGCTTTTGTCAGCCAGCTGGGCATCTTCGCTCTTAATAACCTTGGAAAACCCTATATCCACCCGACGGTATGGCCTCATGCGGATATCTGTATAATACTGATCATCATTCGGACTGCTGAGAGGCAACCCCGTCCCGTAAAATGCATTCAGATGCACTTTGTAACCCGGGTTGTTCGGGAAATAGTCCTGGAAATAGAGTCCGAAGGTGAAAAACTGATCTGTGGGTCTCGGAAATTCACCGGCAATCACTCTGACATATCT
>CAZIAU010000700.1:0-2174 GCA_964536755.1 uncultured Bacteroides sp.
AATCCCATTGGGAAGCATTGCAGATGTCAGTAGTCTTCCAGTTGATTTTTTGAATCACCCCAATTCTTCGTAATAAAGTTGTATCCGTAACTGGACTTGTAATTGGAGGCCATATTGTCATTGCCACCAAAAAACATTCCGCAGCGCAGTTCTATATCCCTGGTGCGGTGCCTTTCCTCCCTCAGGGTGGCATACAAACCATTTAAACCTGCTTCAAACCCGTCAAGAGTGGTATAGAGCGATTCCGTGGATATAATCTGGGGAGGATTTTCTTTCAGGAGATCCTCCGAACATCCGAAAAGCAAGATCAACATTATTGATCCCACAAATATTTTCAATGATCCTATCTTCATGATATATTTTTTTTATAGCTGTTTTATAAACTGACTTAGAAACTCAAATTCAGCCCGAATACATATTCTCTCTGCAACGGCGTTGAATCCTGGTCTTCCAGCTCGGGATCAGTCCCAACCCATTTGGTGAAAGTAAGCAGGTTCCTTCCCGTTATATAGAACCGGACCCTTTCAAACCCGGCCTTTTCTATAAGATCTGATGGCAAAGTGTAAGAGAGCGAAACATCTTTAACACGAATAAAACTGGCATTCTGGTAATACCGCCGCTGGGCATTTATCCCTCCCATTATTTCTGCCTGAATGTCATTCGCGATCCATTCATTGGTGGGATTCTCAGGTGTCCACCAGTCCTTTTTCATTGTGTTAGTGCGGATTTCAGCATTAACATTATCGGTCATCAGGCGATTCTGCAGGGTAACTCCATGCACTCCGTGAATGAAAATATCAAGGCCGAAATTACCGTAGGAAAATGAATTGGTAACTCCCCACAGGATCTTCGGATCCTGCTGACCCAGTATCTGCATATCTTCGTCGTCAAGTACATAATCACCGTTCACGTCCTCCAGTTTGACGTACCCGGGCTTTGAGGTACTCCATTTTGCAGCTTCCTCGGCCTCATCCAGCTGCCAGGTGCCGATCCAGCGAAAATCATAATTCACCCTGATTGGATACCCAATAAACCAGGTATTGGCCACATCGTCAATCTCATTTCCCTCTTCATCCACCATTCCGTACAATGAAATGATCTCGTTCCTGTTCCAGGCAAAATTCCCTGTGGTGAGCCAGCGGAACTTACCACTGACAACGTTACGGGAAGTAAGTGACATTTCAATACCGATGTTCTGCGTTTCACCTATGTTCTGAGTGATGGATGTTATCCCGTGTACAGGTGATATTGTCCTGTCCAGGAGCAGGTCCTTGGTATTTGTCCTGTAATAATTGATATCACCCACTATCCTGTTCATAAGGATCCCGTAATCCAGTCCGAAATTGAGGGTCCTGGAGGATTCCCATCCCAATTCGTCCTGGCCAAGTACACTAGGCCTGTAACCGGGGACTGTTTCCTCGCCATTCACCATATCGTATTCCTCAAGCCTCGAAATGGTCTCATAGGCACCAACTGCCTGGTTGCCATTCATTCCCAATGAAGCCCTTAATTTAAGTTGGTTAAAAATATCTTTAGCCGGGAAGAATGATTCGTTCGCAATATTCCAGCCAGGGCAACCGACGGGAATATCCCCCATTTGGTGGCTGAGCCGAAACCTGAAAATCCATCCCGGCGTCCGGTCAGGGTGATCAGGTAACGGCTGTCGAAAGCATAATTCAACCGCAGCATCTGGGAGATCAGGTTAGTCTCATCGTAGGTAAATTCAGGTTCTATCAATTCGGCCTGTGCAATGCTGTACCACGACAGGAAATCATTGGGAAACCCGCTTCCATCAAGGATTGTGGAACTCCGTTTATCCCCTTCGTAGCTGTATACAGCAGTTGCGAATATGGAGTGCCGTCCGAATTCTTTCTGGTAGGAGAGAATATTCTCCACTACCGAGTTGTTGTAACGTCCACGTTCAGTTTCGGCACTTCCCTGGTCATCCAATCCGTCTTTGGTGTCTCTGCCTTTATATTGGGCCTTATCGGAAAACCTGAACCGAAAACCGGTATTGATACGGTATGTGAGCCCTTCCACAAACGGGAAATCGACTACAGCAAAATTGTTGGTAACCACCTGGAAAGCATCATCCTTGTCTTTATATAACAATCCCTGCAGCGGGCTGGAAAAATAGTAGTTCCCATCCCAGGGATAGATTTTGATATTGCCGT
>CAZIAU010000701.1:0-2167 GCA_964536755.1 uncultured Bacteroides sp.
TATGAGGATCAAACACTGGCATACCCTAAAAAAATAAATAATAAGGTTACTTTTACCAGTACTGATCATACTGAGAATAATTCGAAGCCTCTGGTGCTGATCGTGGAGGATCATGAAGAGGTCAGGGATTATATCAGGAGTTGTATAGAGAACGATTACAGGGTACTCCTGGCGTCCAGTGCCCGGGAAGGCTTCACAATTGCGGAAGAGTATGTTCCTGATCTGATCATAAGTGATGTGATGATGCCCGAAATGGACGGATTCAGATTCTGTGAAAGGATTAAGACCAGTAACATAACAAGTCATATCCCCATTATACTGCTTACTGCCAGGGTGGATCCGGACAGCAGAATTGAAGGATTGAAAAGGGGTGCAGACGACTATCTCACTAAACCTTTTCATTCCAGGGAGCTTCAAATAAGGATAAGGAACCTTATTTCAAACCGTATTGCGCTCAGACAGAGATTCAGCAGCAACACTATTATTAAACCGGGGGAGATTTCAGTCTCTTCCCATGACGAAGCGTTTATGGAAAAACTGATGAAGCTGGTTGAAGAAAATATGGGGAACGAGAACTTTTCTGTGGAGACATTGAGCATTGAAGCGGGAATGAGCCAATCCCAGTTGCACAGGAAATTAAAGGCCATTGTCAATATGACCTCCAATCATTTTATAAGATCGGTCCGCATGCACAGGGCTATGGAGTTACTTCAGAACGGTGCGGGGAATATATCTGAAGTAGCCTACAGTGTCGGGTATGATGATCCGGGTTATTTTTCGAAAACTTT
Organism: uncultured Bacteroides sp.; assembly: GCA_964536755.1. GTDB lineage: Bacteria > Bacteroidota > Bacteroidia > Bacteroidales. Next base: position 789 of record CAZIAU010000701.1, read on the forward strand.
CCGGGATTTTTTCGGAAGGCTCCCATCGGAGATACATAAAATTTCCTGATCCATTTTGGAAGGATCTCCTTATTTCCACGCAAGATTTATCGGTATTTATGACAGATTATTCCTAACACTAACGGGATCTGTTACCTTATATTTGTGTTTATTAAATCTAAATAAATTAAAGCACCATGAAAAAATTATTATTATTAGCAGCCGCAGCAATCTTTGCTTTTACCCAGATCAGTGCACAGGAAGTAAATGTTCCGCAGATCGGGGTTAAGGCTCCCTCTTTTACCGCTGAGTCCACCAATGGAACGGTGAATTTCCCAGCCGACTATGGTGATCACTGGAAGATCCTGTTTTCGCACCCGAAGGATTTTACACCGGTTTGTTCCTCCGAGATCCTTGAGCTTGCCTACGCACAGAAGGACTTTGACGACCTAAACGCCAAATTGATGGTTGTCTCCACCGATATCCTGGAACAGCATCGAAGCTGGAAAGCTGCACTTGAGGAGCTACATTATATGGGCAGGGACCCGGTGAGCATAGATTTTCCCATTGTAGCCGATAATGATCTCGTAGTTTCCAAACTGTACGGAATGATCCATACGGCAGAAAGTCCAAGCCAGAATGTAAGGGGAGTTTATTTCATTGATCCTGAAAATACAATCAGGGCCATATTTTTCTATCCCAACGAAGTGGGAAGGAATGTGAATGAACTGGAAAGGACTCTGGTTTCCCTTCAGAATCATTATGCAAACAAGGACCAGGTAACACCGGCCAACTGGGAACCCGGGGACGATGTACTTGTACCGATTCTTTCAAAAACAGATAAGGAAAAGCTTGGAACCCCAGGATCTGATTATTATCAGGCAGCCTGGTTCATGACCTTTTTGAAGACCAATTAGGGTTATTTTTTTCTTAACATTTGTTTGTATCGAGGGTGTCTCACAAGGGCACCCTTTTCTATTAAGGCAAGGTGGAGAGGAGCCTAAATTCTTTGTAATAGAATTTCAGCGACGACCAGCCAGCCTTAATGAAGAAGAGCCCTTACCTATTGGTACATCCTCGATATTTTAGAAGGAGCGGTACTCAGATTCCAAAAACTGGTTGGCTTCTTCTTCTTTAAACCTGGCTTTCCTGTTATCCCAGTGAAGGGTCCGGTCCGGGAACTGACCAGCAATTACTCCCAGCAGTATGGTTTCGGTGAGCCTGGCCGAATATGAAAAAGGCGCACTGCAGTCGCCCGCCCCCAGACAGGCATCCACGAACTGGTGGTAATGCTTCGGGCCTTCTGTTTCATAATTCCTTACAGGCACTCCAAGATCAAACGAATCAATTAATGCGGCATCCAGATCTTCATACCTTCCAGCCACAATCAACCTGGGAGA
>CAZIAU010000702.1:0-2165 GCA_964536755.1 uncultured Bacteroides sp.
TCCTCAAGGATCAGGGCTCCTCCCCCTTCTCCCATTACAAAACCATCACGATTAGCATCAAAGGGCCGGGAAGCCTTTTTATAGTTCTCATTGTCAGTTGACATAGCCTGCATGGAATTAAATCCACCCACTCCGGCTTCACAAATTGCGGCTTCAGAGCCTCCGGTGATAAAGAGGTCAGCCATATCAAGCCGTATCAGGTTGTAAGCGTCAATGATGGCGTTGGTAGAGGAGGCACATGCAGATACTGTAGCGTAGTTGGGGCCCCTGTAACCATATTTCATGGAGAGCTGGCCGGCTGCAATATCGGAGATCATCTTGGGAATAAAGAAAGGGCTGAACCTGGGAATCCTTCCGGCTTCCAGGTAGCCCTCAATCTCTTTCGAAAATGTATCTATGCCACCAATCCCTGATGCCCAGATCACACCGGCACGATCCCTGTCAAGATCCAAACCTTCAAGACCGGCATCCAGAAATGCCTCATGGGCTGATATCATTGCATACTGGGCATAGGGATCAAGCCTGTTAGACACTTTCCTTTCAAAATAATTCGCCGGGTCATAATTCTTTAACTCACATGCGAATTTAGTTTTGAATTTTTCGGCATCAAATCGGGTAATAAGATCGACCCCGCTCACTCCATTTACAAGTCCGTTCCAGAACTCCTGTAAATTATTTCCCAGGGGCGTGATTGCCCCCAGGCCCGTGACTACAACCCGTTTCATACCCGAAGATTTGAACGAAAGAACTAACGCTTACCCTGCGTTGTCCTCAATGTACTTAATAGCTTCCCCAACAGTGGAAATGCTCTCAGCCTGATCATCGGGAATACCCATATTAAATTCCTTCTCAAATTCCATGATAAGTTCAACGGTATCAAGAGAATCGGCTCCCAGGTCATTTGTGAAACTGGCTTCCGGGGTTACTTCATTCTCATCGACACCAAGTTTGTCCACGATGATTGCTTTTACTCTTGAGGCAATGTCAGACATGACTATAAATTTTAATTAATAATTATGGTTATTTTTAACGGTGCAAAGAAATGCAAAATTCGACTATTTTCAAAAGATTGCTCTTTTTTTGGTGTGATTTTCATTGATATAATGGGGATTTTCTACGGTTTTTCTCAATCATCAATTGTGTAAAAATCAGTAAATGAAGAATATAGCTATATTTGCTTCCGGCTCCGGCACAAATGCTGAGAACCTGATACGTTATTTTCGAACGAATCCTTCAGGGGAAGTGGTCCTGGTATTGTCAAACCGGGCAGATGCCGGTGTGATCAGCCGGTCCAGAAACCTGGAGACGGATACTTTTGTTTTTACAAAGGATCAGTTGTATCGAACAGGGGAGGTGCAATCCATTCTAAAATCGAAAAATATTGATTTCATTGTGCTTGCAGGCTTCCTGTGGTTGATTCCCGTCGATATACTGACAGAATATAATGGAAGGATCGTCAATATTCATCCCGCTTTGCTGCCCAGATACGGAGGAAAGGGGATGTACGGCCACCATGTTCATGAAGCAGTTATTACCAGTGGAGATACCGAATCGGGAATAACCATTCATCATGTAAACCAGAAATATGATGAAGGCAATATAATCTTCCAGTCAAGGTGTAAAGTAGAACCGGGGGATACTCCCGATTCACTGGCTGACAAAATACATGCCCTGGAACATGAGCATTTTCCTCCTGTAGTCGCTTCCTTATTACAACAGTTTTAAGGATTCCATGGTAATACTGCGGACTATCCGGAAAGTTTCCAGGTTCTCTTTATGAACCGGTTCCACCGGAGGAGCTTTCACCATTAGAGGATTTACGGCAGATCCATTCATATAAAATCTGAAATCCAGGTGCGGACCGGTAGCGAGACCACTTTTCCCCACGTATCCTATTACATCGCCCTGCTTCACATAGTTCCCTTTTCTCAATCCTTTGGCGAACCGGCTGAGATGCATGTATGTGGTTGAGTAAACACTGTTATGTTTTATCTTGATGTAATTTCCGCCACCGCTTTTCTGATAGCCCACATTAACCACCACTCCGTCTCCCACAGTGTGGACAGGGGTCCCGGTGGGAGCAACATAATCTACTCCATGATGGGGGCGGCGGATCTTTAGTATCGGGTGCAACCTGGAATGAGAGAAACCTGAACTGATCCTGG
>CAZIAU010000703.1:0-2164 GCA_964536755.1 uncultured Bacteroides sp.
GAAAATATGTTCTTCTGCTTTTTCATCTATGCCGGGACCATTGTCGATGATCTTTACGGTCACCGATTCTTCCTTTGGATCAAAGGATGTTTCCGTAATGATCTCGCCGTTGTCTCCCAATGCTTCCAGGGCGTTGGTGATCACATTGATGAATACCTGTTTCAGGGAATTGCGATCCGAATTGACAAGATACGGAATCTCCTCAAGTTTCTTGATCACCTCAATTTGCTTCCCGGGCTTCCCGAATTCCATCATGCTCAGCACCTCTTCGATCACCATGTTAACAGAGGTGGGCTTCATGTGCTCGTAAATGGGACGGGAAAACACCACCAGCCTTTTCATCAGGTCCGATACCCTGTTGATCTCGTTGATCACCATGCCCATAGCTTCAGGATCCATTACTTTTCCTTCCCCGTTTAACCTTTCTATGGAAGTCTCCCACATCTGCAGGCGAGTTTTGATCACGGACAGCGGGTTCCCAACCTCGTGTGCCACACCGGCTATCATTTTTCCCAGTGAAGCCAGCTTATCTTTTTGATTCAGCAGCTTCTCCAGTTCCATCCTCTGCCTGTATTCATCCTCGATATGATCCAGCATCTCGTTGATCTGCCTGGGAATAAAACCAAAAAGGCCTCCTCGCAGCTTCAACCTGTATCCCGGGTTGGCACGAGTACTCGCGAGCTCCTTCTGGATACTCCGGATACCGCTTCTCAGGAACAGGGTGAAAAGGGCCATAACCAGGAAGCCAACGCCGAATATCACCGTCGCCACGTACAGCACCTGCCTGAGTTTGGCCACAGGCAGATCACGCTCAATGTGGATCCTTACCCATACTGCTCCAACAGTCTGCCCGTCAACTGCAAATGGGTGCGTTGCAAGCGGGAAAACTGCCGGATCGAAGGCATGCATGTCACTCAATGCCTGGTTCCTTTCAATGGAAGCAAGGGCCTGGTCCCTGATGATATTATATGACCGCGGAGCAGGGCCGTAAGCGGGGACAGGGGGTTCGGATGTGGGATAGGCATAACCGACAAAATCATCAAGGCCCAGGATATAAAACCCACCCTCCAGACCTTCCGTATCCTTCACTACTTTCCTAACCTTGTCCGACAAAGCTTCTTCGATCATCCTTGACGAGGCCAGATTAATGGTATTCCCCTGCATGAGCAGGGCCATCAGGGACCGTATTCCCTTGTCCCCTTCTGCCTGACGAGCAATCTGTGCCGCACGCTCCACACATACAGCCTTTCTTTCCTGGATCAGTTTATCCTCCCACCGGTTCAGGAACAGGTAAACGATCCAGATAATGCCTATCAGCAGGATAAGGATGATCAAACCCATCCGCACTATTTTACGGTATGTTCCAAACTCTTTCACACTTGTCATTGATCTACCTGGGTGAAACATCTGAACTTTTCTTGAATCATAAGCCTGCAGATGACTGGTTACAAAGAGAATCGGATCAAATCTTCGGCCTCCTCACGAGTATTGTATATCCTCTTTTTACACGCAGGTGTGATTGGATTTATTGATTTGAAATTTGACAGTTTGAAGGCATCTTATAATTTTATAATTATAGAGGTATTAAAATCTCACTTAAAATTACTTTTTTTGGAGGAATGAAGTTACTTTATCCTGAATAACTTGAGCACCAAAACCCGCAACTTCAAAAACTGGCAATGAACAATTCATCTGACACACGGGAGACAAGTATCATAATGAAAAGGAGATTGTCTCCTTCATTTCTCTTCACCTGGTTGATTCTGCTATTTATTCCTAATGTTTGGCTGGCGGCCCAGGACAGGATCCCCCAAAGCGGATCATCGGAAAGCAAACTGACGGCCAGGAGGTATTACTCCGGGTTCGAGCAGGCACATGATACATATAATGCCATCTCGGCTGCAAGTGACGGAAAGATCTATTATGTCCTTTCATCGGCATTGATCGACAGGGGAGGTCAGGTTTACCGTTACGATCCTGAGAGGGACAGGGTTGAATTCCTGGCTGACCTGACTGAACTGTGCGGCGAGAAGGAAGAGCGGGCAATTTCACAGGGTAAGAGCCATGTCCGGTTTTACGAGAAGGACGGTATATTATATTTCGCCACACATGTGGGGTACTATGAGATCATTGACGGAATGGAGCGGTTGCCCGAAAACCCGCC
>CAZIAU010000704.1:0-2154 GCA_964536755.1 uncultured Bacteroides sp.
CCTCAACAACTTTATCAATGAGTATTATTTCCCCTAAGGAAATTTTATCTTCGATCAGCGTCTTGAGAGAATCTGGATTTTCAAATGGTATGTAATACCGTACCAAGATTGAAAGTGAACTTGTGTCAATTAGGAATCTCATTGCAAGAAGTGATCAATTTTTTCAGGATTAATTTTCATTCTCTTGCAAAACTCAGCTTCATTAATAATACCTTCAAAGTAAGCTGATTGTAATGTCCTCTTTACGAGAGGAGAGATTATTGGAATAGGGTTCCTACCAGTTGATTTAATGCCTTTTTCTTTATCCAATTCCTTTTTTAATTGCTGTTCTCTTTCAAATTCCAGATAAGCTTGATGTATGTTGTCTCTAATTAAGTTATAAGTCTTTTGATTTATTTTATTTTCAATTACTAATCTAGTATAAATAGCAATTTTACTAAGTGGAATCTGCTTGGTCAGATCTGTTATTAAGTCATTTTGATAATCGGTTTCGCTATTAACTTGGGTTATGTTGGCAATAACTTGGTGATATTCACCTGCGAGAAAATAATATGAAAAATCATTGCACCACCTCTCAATTTTGCTTAATGTAATCGCTGCATTATAATCCTCATAAATTTCATCTATTTCCTCAGCATTTAGTAGATAATGTCCAAGCTCATGTGCCAATGTAAACACTTCCCTTCTGAAGGACTTTTGTATCCTTTTTAGAACAATAATGTTTGGATTTAAAAAGAAGCCATTAATATTAGCCTTTTCTCTTTTATTGTGAGTATCAACAAACTCAAAAACTGTAATATTGTACTCTGCCAGATTCCCTATTAATTCTTTCAAAAATTCCTTCATACTTTTCTGCTTTCCAGGGAATAGCAATTTTCGTAGGTCAAAGGCTACTTTCTTAGGATTATCTTGAGTTTTAAAGACAGGCAAAATCCTGTCAATATTTAGGTTAGAGAGTTTTGCAAGTGCAGAGAGTGCGATTTTTTCCTCTTCAAATTGAGTAACTCTTTGTTTAGCACCTAGTGATAATTCAACATTGAATAGGTCTTTCCTAAAAAAGATGCTTTCTTCTTTTGATGCAGTTGGAGTTTTTGGGTCAATATAATAGTTTATTCCTTTGTTGAATATTGAATCAATGTCTTTTAAGTAGCTTAGCTTAATATTAGAAATAAAGATGTCGCTTTTGGAAACGTGTCTTTTTCTCGATTTATTAATGTGCAATATAATATCCTCTTTCGAAAGCCTGTAGAGCTTTAAAAGATGCTCAATTCTATTTATATTAATTGCTACTGTGTCCATTAAGTTTTGTACAAATTTATACAATTGGTATGATTTAATACCTTTTATTTACATCTCGAATAGGTTATTAATCATACAGAATCTATTTTTTTGCCTAAAAAGCAAGTGTGTTGAAGCGAAGGGATGGTAGTGGGACGGGCTGAAACACTTTTGCTTTGTGTGTTGGCATTCTGTCATATTTATTACAAATGTTCATTAATTTCGTTGGTCTTTTACCGCTTGTGCCTAACATATAAGTATTTTATCCTTCACATACATCAGATGTAAACTGAAGGTTTCCATAACCAAGTTAGTTAAAAATAGGGTAGGCCAAGTGTGGATGAAGGATAAAATAGTGTTGGACAATGCCGCCGTACTATGGGCATTTTATCAGTTGGATTTTCTCAGAAAGTGATTTCATAGCCATGTATGAGATGGTTTCTTCTACGGAAGAAGCTCTGATCTGTATATTTCTGCTGCTTATTGAGCATACCGATTCTATTGCGATCCGAAGACCGGTTGATGATCTGGATTATCTCAAAGAACTCATTATTATTGCCTGTTATCTGTATGGTAGTGGAATACTCCGAAAGATGATCATAAGACCAGAGCTACATTTGGGACATTGAAGATTGTCTTTTCCTGTAATGGTCCGGTAGACTTCTGCATCCGATAGCCCAACAAATCGGGCAAGGTCATTCATTTTTCCGATTAAAGCCAGACATTGTTCCCGTATGGTTTTGGTGTTTACAGCAGCCAGGATCCCAAAGTACCGTATCTTATAGAAGTTGTTGGGCAGGACGTGCAACATGAACCTACGGATGAACTCAACAGAGTGGAGTGTCATGGTTTTGTGTGCTCCATGATCCTTGTTGT
>CAZIAU010000705.1:0-2154 GCA_964536755.1 uncultured Bacteroides sp.
CCAGTAAAACCTAATACAACATCAACCCGCCATTTTGAAGATCCTTTTCCGGACCCCTTTCAAAGAACGCTAATAACTACTAAGATAATGATTATTACTGATCTACTTACTTTTCGTGCAATCGGAACAATCTGAGTATTGAGTTTATCTGGATTCAATTATCTTTCTTGTTACATCTGCTTCAAAAAACAAAAAAAGCATTCCAATAGTAAATAACAAGAGCGACAATGCAATTGATGCAGAATTACTATTCCGCAATTTGGGTTTCCTACTAATAGCTTTATGCCCTTTCCTATTTTTATAGAACAGAAAATACATTAGGATAATAATAAGTATTAATATTCCAATCATACCCCACCGATTTAATGCTACCCCAAATGTCAATGCTAATATGATGTTTAATAATCCATTGACAATCAAGGAAAAAAGAAAGCTTAGCGAAAATATTACAGTGGCATGAGGCTGATTATCAGGCAATATTCTTGTATAAAACAAATAGTAGTAATAGTACAAAACGCTCATCATGGCCTGTAATTTGAGTAAAAATAGATCCAGTATGATTCGTTTGATCGTGTTGGTGGTCCAATCTTTCGCTCCCAACGTCTATACCAGAAATTGAATTTTGTTTCCTGGTACCAACTTGTATTCGTTATAGATCTGCCAAGTTCCCAACCAATACCCCAAGCTGCTCCATAGATCCCTCCGAGAGTAGAATATGCATTTGACCCCTGTTCGAGAGTCCATTGCATATTACTAATATTGCCAGACCTTCTTTGCTCACTAATTGAATAAGCATTCCAAGCCCCAAGAGCTCGACCAGTCCATTTTATAGCGTTGTGTGTGGTTTTCGCAAACTTGTTTTTCCCACCTGTATATACATTTCCTCCCCAAGCCTGGTTGTATATTTTGAAGTTCTTACCCATCCAGGTCCCATATCGCTCACTGTAGTATAGTTCGCTGGTTGCAGCCCCTAATGTGCTAGCAATTAGCTCCCAACCTGCACCAGCACCACTAGTGGTGTTGCTTCCATACCAGTCAATCTTACCGGTTAAAATATCAAGTGGATTGATTTCTTTTGCGGAATGGGGAATATAGTATATGCCTGTAGTGTAATTATAATGAAATAAGCTACTTTCGAATCCTCCGAAATATCCAAGATCCAAACCAGTACCACCCGCAAAAAATTCCAATTCCGCGCCTCCGTAATACATATCTAATTCTAGCAGCGCTCCCTGAAGGTTAGTCCCGTGCTGAGTATAATTTGAATTTGACACCCACATACCATTACTACCTGTTCCTTCCACCCATGTATACAGATCACCAAATGAAGGCCCGGCCGTGGGGGTTCTGACGCGGGAAGTTGAGCTATGCAGGGATCTTCCCAGCCAATTAAGCACACCCTGGTCTGATGCTACAATAGGATTCACGTAGTATCCGGAGGGGTCAGAGAAGGTGAGGGGGTTGTTCAGGGCATAGGTATACCAGTAAACCCCCTGAGAGGTCGAGCTCGCGCAATATAGAACCCCATTTTCTTCGTACACATGCATAAATACAGGCTCCTCTATCTTTTCTTCAAAGACAGGTTCCTGCATCACAAAATAGTTGTGCTGCTGCAGTTCAGAAGAGTTGTATTGGGGTACGCTGAACATCACCTATAAAGGTATATTTTTTCTTTTCAAATGAAGATTTCAATTGAAAAAGAAAAAAGGTGAGTCGCCACAAAGAGACAGGCACTCCCGATATCGGGATTTACAGGTTTCTTACGTTTTCCTAATCTTGATGCCCCGGGATTTAGTCTCTCGCCCGGTACTTAGATCAGTGGTCAACTCACCCAGATATAAAGGTACTAATTTCTTGTATCAGTTCCACTTGTCTCCTCGCAGGTGTAGGCCATCTGTTCCAAGAGGATCCTGGGTTGGTGTGTGTCTTTATTTGCAGGGTCGGCCTATAATACGACACTATGTAAAATAGCCCCTGCGCGGGCCGCGCGGATATTTAACATAATTGACTTATAGGTCGCGCCCAAGTTTTCAGCAAGTATTTCAGTGGATAGATTCTCCATAATACGCATCGCAAAAGCGCGCTAATAAAAGCGTGCACCTATAAGAAGCTGTTATGTTAACATAGCTTAGGGGCGCCTTTGCCGGCGCAGAG
>CAZIAU010000706.1:0-2151 GCA_964536755.1 uncultured Bacteroides sp.
CTTATCATTATAGAAAAAGTATTTATCAGGAAGTGATCTGGGATATTCTGGAAACCGGGAATGGAGAATTCTGGTATGCAACCCAGGGTAACGGAATCCTTGTTACGAGCAATGAAGGGGAGCAATGGCTGGGTTATGCGAATGGTTTAACAGACGAAATAGTGCTTTCGCTTCAACAGGATAGCGAGGGCAGGATCTGGTGTGGCACTTATGTTGAGGGATTGTTTATTTATGAAAATGGTCGGTTCAGAAACATTGAAACAAAGTATTCCAATGAACCCATTGCAGCTGAGATCATAGAAGACAGAAAGGGACGAATCTGGGTCAGGACTTTCAATAACGGTGTTTGGATCTATGATGATGGTGCTTTCAGACACATTACTTCAGAGAATGACCTGGTAGACAATGTTGTAAATGACCTGTGCGAAGACAAATACGGCAATATCTGGCTGGCCACGGTTGATGGTGCTTCCAAATATGGCAAGGTGATATTTGAGATTATGGATACGGATCACGGATTGCCTGAAAACCATGTTACATCCATACTTTTTGATTCCAGGGGAAGGGTGTGGTGTGGCAGCTACGGTCACCTGCTTTACCTGTACAGGAACGGTACCTATATCCTTGATGAACATGTTGGCTTTCCCGAGGGGGCCATACCCCTTTCATTTGCAGAGGGTATTAACAGGGAAATATATATTGGCACGGATGTGGGATTGCTGCGTTTCAACGGCAGATCCATTGTACCAATTAATCCATGGGGCCAGGATACGGAGAGTCCCCAGTTTTTCAGCCTGATTTCCACAGAGGAAGGATCGCTTTGGTGTGGCACCGATCTGGGTCTGTTCATTCTGAAAGAGAGAAAATTATCCTCTATTACTCTTCCCGGGGATATTGCTGTTCCCTGGGTGAATGCACTTGACAGGGTGGGTGACAGGATCTACTGTGGGACGAAAGAGGGTGTTCTGGTGTTTGACAGGGAGGGCAATCTTTATGAACAGTACACCATGGATGACGGACTTGCTTCGGATGTCTGCAAAGATGTAACACACGATAGTGCCGGCAATATATGGATTGGCAGTGACCGTGGCCTGTCGATGATCTCATCGGGGCCCGATCATAAAATTGTAACTTACGGAACTGAGCAGGGCCTGACTTCAAATACCATATATTTTGTTGAATTCAACGATAGTCCCTCGCTCTGGATAGGAACTGAGCGGGGGATTAATAGGCTTGATATTTCAAACGGTCATATTGCCTACTACGGATATGAGGATGGATTCTACCCCCTTGAAACCAATGCACGCGCAGTTGCAAAAGGGGAAGGTAAGGAGCTCTGGATCGGGACCATAGCCGGACTGGTCCATTATATGCCCAAATATGACAGGAGAGATCTCACACCTCCCGATCTGATACTGTTTCCTCCGGTTGTGGAGGGTGAGCCATATTCGATGAATGAGGGCAGTCCGGAGGGGGTGCCTGTATTTCCATATAGCAGAAACTCCCTGGTGTTCAGTTTTACGGGTATTCAGACTACCATCCCTTCCCGGAACCGCTTCTCCTATTTTCTTGAGGGATTTGATGATGACTGGTCCGATAAAGGAACTGACAGGTCCGTTACCTACCGAAAGATACCTAATGGCAATTATGTGTTCAAGGTGAAAGCGTACAACCTTGACGGGGTGGAAACGGAGCAGGAGGTTAGCTTTGCATTTACTATAAAGCCCCCTTTCTGGAAGACGATCTGGTTTATTCTTTTTGAAGTACTTGCCGCCCTGTCCCTGATATACGGGACTATAAAATACAGGGAACGTCAGCTGATCAGGGAAAAGAGGATCCTGGAAGATCGTGTGAAAGAGCGAACCAGGGAAATTGAAGACCAGAAGGTGGAGATTGAATCACAGAGGGATAAGATTTCCGAACAGAAAAGCTTTGTGGAGGAGCAGCGGGACCAGATTGCATTCCAGAACAAAGAGATAACAGACAGCATTCTCTATGCGAAACGTATTCAGCAGGCCGTTCTACCCGGGAAATACATGCTGGAACAAACTCTGCCCGAACATTTTATTCTTTTTAAGCCAAGGGATATTGTTAGCGGGGACTTTTATTGGGTGGAACAGAAGTTTGACAGGATTATTGTAAGTGTGGCCG
>CAZIAU010000707.1:0-2146 GCA_964536755.1 uncultured Bacteroides sp.
TACGGAAACGTTACAGATGGATATCTGTTCTATCCTGATTCGGTCAGCCCGGGATCGGTCACCATAGTCTGCACTGTAAGTTCATCCAACGGATGCCCGGGGATAGCCGAGAAGGAGGTTAATATCAAGTATGCGCCGGATCTCGGTTTTAATATAAGTACTGCCTGCATTTCTGAAAATGGAGGAGAGATAGCCTTCGAGAACACTTCGGACGGTAAGCTTCTGGTCCAGTCGTGGAGCTGGAATTTTGATGATCCGGGGAGTGGTACAAACAATACGAGCACTCTTATTAACCCGATTCATTTCTACACATCTCCAGGAGAACGGGAAATATCGCTGACTGCCACAACCAACGGAGGGTGTGTCGTGACCTATATAATGGATACTGTTATAGGCAACCAGCAGATTGTTGACTTTACCTGGGAAAGTGACTGTTCCACTACTGATGAAACCGGAACCCAATTCATAAATAAAACCGCTTCGGAATCTACTCCTCTGGAATCTTCATTATGGATATTCAAAAACAGTCAGGGTACCGAACTGGGTACAATCGATGCTGATCCCCCGGCCGATCCTGTTAATTTTTACCTTGAAGAGACGGGGACCTATACAGTCGAACTCTATACCGTAAACACTGCAGGCTGCAGTGGTTCAGTTGTCAAGGAAATAACACTGCAACCCTCTGTAAAACCGGATGCTTCGGGTTATGACGAAAACTTCAATTTAAGTCAGGGATTGTGGAGTGTGCAGTCCGAGAATCAACTGGCCAGCTGGGTCTGGGATGTACCCGACTTTACGGACCATGTGCCGGAACCTGGGGATAAAGCCTGGTTTACACAGCTGCATTCTAATTCTGCTGGTTACATGGAACACTCCTGGATCCAGAGCCCCTGTATTGATCTGTCAGATATGAAACGTCCGCTCATCCAGGTGGACATAATGCGTAGTTTTACGCCTGATAAAAACGGTGCCGTACTGCAATATTTGGATGTGGTTGAGGTAGGCTGTAAAACCATTGGTGTAACCACTCCCGGATTTGAGTTGTACAATGCTGACAGTATTACCATCCTGCCGGGAGGAAGCAGTGTGGGATGGGCACTTGATGGAATATTTAATCCCGATACAGAATGGATTACAGCATCTCATGACCTGGATCCCCTGGCCGGAAAGTCCAATGTAAAATTCAGAATGGCCATATCGACTGAAGGAGCCCAGGGAAGCGGGAACCAGGGATTTGCATTTGACAATATCTATATAACTGACCGAACTAAACTTGCTGTCCTGGAACATTTCACAAATTCATCGGATGCAGCATCAAAATCGGCTGACGATTTCATAGACCGCTTCGGAAAGGATTATTCAAACGATGTCATAGATATTCAGTACCATATGAGTTTCCCGGGGCCTGATTCCATGAATATAGGAAATTCACTTGCTTCTTTAACAAGGCGTCTTTATTATGGTGTCGAACAGGTACCGTATGCCATATTGGATGGTGGTGTCAGCGAAGAATACAGGTATGATTTCTCGGATCTGAAAACCACACCCAATGTGGATCACCTGAGGTTGATTTCACTGCAGGTCCCGGAATTTGATGTTCAGCTGGAGGTTGACTGGTTGGAAGAAACAATGGAATACTCAACTACGGTTACATGTAAGGTGGACAATTACACGAATTACCTCGATCTCTTTGTGGTAGTGTTTGAAACATCTGTTAGCGATTATACGGGGCTGAACGGAGATACTGAATTCAAGAATGTTGTACGGCAGATACTTCCGTATGTATATGGTGATTTTCTGGGTGACAACTGGTCAAGGGGCAAGTCCGATAACAGGACCTATTCATGGAGGTACGAGAATTACGAGGATATTGACGACCTTGCAGTGGTGGCGTTTGTTCAGGACAGGGTAACCAAGAAGATCGTGCAGGCAGCTGTTAATTATAAAACTCCCCAGGTGGGTATCGGACAAAAGCTACTGAAGGATGTACCGTCGCTTCTGATCTATCCCAATCCCGCCAGAAACCTCGTTAATGTGAACCTGGGGGGCTTCGCTGGAAGGAAAGGGAGGTTTGAGATCATAGATATGAATGGCCGGCAGGTATTGCAGGAATATGTGCCTTCCGGCTATCAGGTATACCAGCTTC
>CAZIAU010000708.1:0-2143 GCA_964536755.1 uncultured Bacteroides sp.
ATGGTCGGGAATTATATTCCCGTCCACGTCCCTCGATATCTGCCATCCGTCGTCCATGACTACATATTCATAACCGGCATCTTTAAATCCTTTCTCCACAAATACATCGGCAATATCTTTTACCAGGTCTTCATTTATCTCCAGCCTGAATGTATTCCAGCTGTTCCAGCCCATCGGCGGCGTCTGTGCAAGTTTATCCCAGCCGTTATCCTGCGCATTTGCAGGCTGTGTTAATAAAACTGATATGGCAGCCAAAGCAATAAAGTTGTAAATTGAGCTTTTAGTCATTTTGAATGGATTTTGTTTTCTTAAATATATAATCCGAAATTAACATCTTTCCAAGAGAAAGAGAGGTTTAAGATGAAAATTTCAACACTTTTGACCTTCATATATTAACACGTTTGATTATTGCCGGTCCTAAAAACCACTGAAGGGGACCTTAAAACAAAAAGATCAGATACCATGAAGCTTAAAAACATAGTGCCCGTAATGATAGTTGCACTTGCAATCACCGGCTGCAGCAAATATGGTTATGTAAGACTGAATTACCCGCTGGCACCCGTAGCTTACCTGCCCGACGATGTTCATTCCATAGCAGTTGTTAACCGTTCACTTACCGCTGAGGAAGATAAAGATAGGAAGATCCTGGAAGCCATAGCAACCGGTGAGGTTGCCGGTTCCGACCGCCTGGCATCGGATGAATGCATAAAAGGGGTATATGATGGCATCACCGGACTACAGGGCACTGAACTCATTTTACCCGAAAAAGTTAAAATGTACGGCACCGGAACACGGGAAGTTCCCGAATTACTGGATTGGGAAGAAGTTGCTAAGATCTGTGATTCTGAAGGGGCCGATGCGCTTCTGGTTCTTGAAACGTTTGATTCAAACACGGACCTGCTTCTCTCTGTGGCTACAGAGCAGGTGGCTGCCATTCTTTCAACCGGTTCTCCGAAACCGGCCGCTCCCGGCCAGGTAAAATTGAATGTTAACTGTTACTGGAGATTATATGACCCGGTTACCAGGAGGATCATCGATCAGTATCAGCACAACAGTTTTATGACCTTCAATGCCAGGGGTGGTATCCTGCCCCCCAATGCGCTTTCCGAAACAGCATATGCTGCCGGAAGAGCATACATTCAACGGTTCCTGCCCGGATATTACGTTGTAAAAAGAACGTTATATAAAAGGACAAGCGGGTCAGCCCGGCGGATGTTCAAAGCCGGCTACAGGATGACCGAAGTGGCCAACTGGCAGGGATCCATGGAGATCTGGGATGAACTGTCAGGTCACAACAAACGCAAGACTGCAGGACGTGCCTGCGTGAACATGGCAGTTTCCAATGAGGTCCTGGGTAATACAGGATCCGCACTTGACTGGGCAAAGAGATCCTATGAGTTCCACAGAAATAAACTGGGAAGGAGTTACTCTAAAATACTGCTGAACAGGCAAAGTATTGAAGGTTTATGATACCCCCTGATATATTAAAAATCCAAAATGATATAACTATGATACGAATGGTAAAGAAATCCGCTCTGGCAGTTGCATTGTTCTTATCTCTCCATGGGCCGGCAGCTGCCCAGTCAGTATCTATCTTCAACGGGGTGGATCTAACGGGCTGGACCATCTACGGCACCGAAAAATGGTATGTGGAGGACGGACTGCTGGTTTGTGAAAGCGGTCCCGATAAGGAATACGGATACCTTGGAACTGAAAAACAATATGATGATTTCGAGCTAACCCTGGAATTCAGGCAGGGTGCTGACGGGAACAGCGGGGTGTTCTTCAGGTCATCCATTGAAGGGACAAAGATCACGGGATGGCAGGCTGAAGTGGCCCCTCCCGGAAATAATACGGGAGGCATCTATGAATCCTACGGCAGGGGATGGCTTATCCTGCCAGATTCGGGGGACATTCTCTTTGATGGAGAATCTGTTTTCGCCATGAAAAAAGACGAAAAAAAATCCCTCAAAAAGAAATTAAGCTACGTTTTCCAGAGCACCGCACTTTTTGACTCCATGACCATATTTGACAATATTGCACTGCCTCTAAGAGAGACCACGGTTCTTTCAGAAAAAGAGGTCAAAACAGAAGTCAAAAAAAAAATGAGCCAATTCGATCTCGAAAAAATAGAGGAAAGCTA
>CAZIAU010000709.1:0-2142 GCA_964536755.1 uncultured Bacteroides sp.
CCGGGTGTATAGAGGACTTTCACCTCCTAGTAACTGCGCCATGCCGGGCGCACCATAAAAAATCCCCGGCCTGCGGCCTGGGGATTTTTACTGTATTGCGGAGAGAGAGGGATTCGAACCCTCGGTGCCCACAAAGGGCACAACGGTTTTCGAGACCGCCCCGATCGACCACTCCGGCATCTCTCCTGGAACGCTGCAAAATTAGCACATTAATGTATTCGTGCAAATGAAGTAATTTTTGGAGTTACCCCGAAATCAATGTAAGCCCTAAACCTGGCTAAGATCATGGGAAATGGATATTTTTTATCCGTTTATTCACACCTATGGAAGATAACCGGATAATAAATATCCATCGGGAGTGTGAAATCCATTCCATTGGAACATAATCAGGAGGCTTCTTAACAAGAGTATCTCAATTTTTTAATGCTTATCACTTGTCCATCTCCTGAACTCCATGCCCAGCCAAAATTGTAGAGAGATCAACGGGAATTTTTGGGGAACTCCAAAGTAATTTTTCCTATAAAACTTTTATAATTGCTAAACTCAAAGTACGTTTGACCCTTTAGAAAACAAATTATGAAGAGGAAATACTGGTTTTTGACTGTCCTGATTATCCCGATAGTCCTGGGTGGATGCAACACGCCCGGACCTGTGATAACAGATGAAACTTCCTATATAAAATCCATTGAGGAGTGGCAAAAATCAAGGGTGATGAGGCTGAAAGCTGAGAACGGGTGGCTGAACCTGGCAGGCCTGTTCTGGCTGAAGGAGGGGGAGAACAGTTTCGGGTCCGATCCGTCCAATGACATTGTATTCCCGGAAAAAGCAGATGGCTTATGCGGCATAATCACGCTCGATGATGGCAAAGTGACATTAAGCGCGGAAAAGGATGCCAGTATCGAAAGCAACGGAATTGCCGTTACCACGCTCATCCTGAATGATGACCACTCCGATAACCGGACAGATCTCAGGCAGGGTGACCTGTTATGGTATATCATCAAACGTGGTGAGAAATACGGGATCCGCCTGAAGGATCTCAATCACCCGCGTATTGATATGCTGGAACATATTCCATCATATCCCATTTCAACCCCTTACGTTGTGGAAGCCATCCTGGTTCCATTCGATGAACCACGCAAGATGGTGGTTGCAACGCCAGTGGAAGGATTTACAGAGGAGTACGAATGTCCGGGCAAGCTGCTTTTCCGGATAGATAAGAAGAAACTGGAGCTCTACCCGTTTACCTCCGATGAAGGTTTTTTCCTCGTATTTGCAGATGAAACCACCGGTGTGGAGACCTACGGGGCGGGAAGATTCCTCTATTCTTCACCTGATTCGACAGGAAGGATAATCCTCGACTTCAACAGGGCATATAATCCGCCCTGTGCCTTCAGCCCCTTTGCCACCTGTCCCATGCCTCCAAAGGAGAATTTTCTTCCCGTGGCCATAGAAGCCGGGGAGAAGTCGGTCCATTTCGAGTGACTAGGAATACCGGTAAGGGCCTCGTAAAGTGGGTTAGAGGTCCGGTTACCTTTTACAAATATCTCAATAATGTCCTTGTCTTCCATCTGTAAACATCTCTGTGATTATTAATGCTTCGCCTTCAGTGAGCTGATTGGAATAGATACTTCTGCAGAGCTGTAAGGGAGAAGTCAGGCATTCATTGAAAACCTTATTTTTTTTTCCAGTAGTAAAATTCAGAAGATGTAATATTGCATAGTTTGAGAACCAGCCTACATTGATGACTTTTTTAGTTTGCCTTGATTTACAATCTTTGAAATGACGCTGTCCAGCTTCAGGCAGTTTCTGATAACAGCATCAGATTCTTGATGTTCCAGGAATTTATTCAGAACCTCAATATTTGAAAATGCACTCCCAATATATTTGTCCTCTTGTTCATTTTTCATCTCCAGATATTTGAACGATCATATTTCGGATAAATTTTTCCTGAGGTTTATACTGCCTTGCAAGCTGCTTTATGCTTGTGTGATAAGAATTGTAGCGCATAAGTACAGAGATGCTTTACAATTAATTTTAAGTATTCTTGATCAAAGAAATGTGATCCACTTCATCAATTCCTGAATTTCACTTTTAAGAATTGGAAGATGTCGTTGAATAGTTCCCCATACTATTTCATCGTCA
>CAZIAU010000710.1:0-2141 GCA_964536755.1 uncultured Bacteroides sp.
CACCGTGAGGAGTGGCGAAAACAAGAAGGGGCTGCCCCGTTTGAGACGGCCCCTTATAAAGATTAACCAGGTTCAACTGCAGCTACAGTTCCTTGATCTTGATGTTCTTGAACCAGACTGCATGACCATGGTCCTGCAATCCGATATAACCGGTCTTTGCCACATCGGCAAAATCAGGATTGAAATCGGGGAATTTGCTGTTAGCGATCATCTTATTCCATTCATCTGTCCAGAGATGGAATTCCATCACATTTTCACCATTCATTTTGAAAACAATGGTGCCTTCATAGGAGATAATCTCAACACTGTTCCATTCCATTGCCCCTTTTGCATTCTGTGGATCGGGAGGTATCAGGTCATAAAGGCTACCGGCCCTGCGGTTCCCATCTTTTCCCAGGGTGTTATCAACATGGTTGCTGAAATTATCCAGGATCTGCATCTCCGGAGCGGTATACCAGATCTTTTTTCCGGGGATCTCCCTTGCCAGGAAGAATATCCCGGAGTTCCCACCCTCCTCGATCATCCAGTCGATCTTGAAGTCGAAGTTAGTGAATTGCTTGTCGTAGATAATATCGCCTCCGAACCCTGCTTCTCCCTTACCCGAATTGGAGCACACCAGCATTCCGTCTTTGACGGACCATCCGGTATCCGGGAAGGCCTCCATATCATAACCCCGCCACATGTTGGTGGTTTTGCCATCAAACATAAGGATCCAACCATCCTTTTTCTCCTCATCGGTAAGGGTGTTATCCGGTACTGAGACCTTTTCAGTTGATTCGGAACCGGTTGCTTTTTTATCCTCCTTCGGAGCGGAGGAGCAAGCCGAGATCCCAACCATGAAAAGTGTGGTCAATAAATATACAAGATGTTTCATATCATTAACAAATTATTGTTACACATAATCAATCTATGCAGGCATACCGGGAAGTTCCCAGCCGCCTTCTCTGGGAGTGTGCTTAACCAGCTCTGCTGCAAACTCTTTTGCGGAGAAAGGTTCGGTCCAATCCTTATCGAATGTGGGATCACCATCTTCAATCTTAAAACCATCCCTGATCACCATTTTCAGCATTTCGCTGTCCGAAATATTGGTGAACTCCATATTCTCACCATCCCATTCCAGCTCCTTGTTCAGGCCCTGGAGCCTTACAGCATTTACTCCCATTACAACCATTTCATTAAACGGTCCCGCTTCACTGAACGGGGAGGCTGTCTGGACACGGTTCTCCGGGCTTTCCTTGCATGCACGTACCCAGTCCATTTCATGACTGGTTTCCACGCGACGCCTGAATTTCGGGGCATCCGGAACCCTGCCGGAAAGCAGCCAGGGATCTTTTCCGTAACAGCCGCAGATCAGTGTATCCTTTGATCCGTGGAACAAAACTCCGCCCCCGGCATCATTCATATTCCTGCCTTCCGGCCACCAGTCTGGTTTCATGGGTTGAAGTCCGCCGTCGTACCATGTAACCTGCACTTCAGGGAACTTCACATTGGGAGCCGGTTTCCGCTCGGGATAGGTTAACCTTACCATCTGTGCATTGGGCGCACATTTGGTCAGCAACAGCGTTGAGCTGCCCTGTACTTTGGTGGGGTATTGCAATTGCAGGCCGACAAAAACGGGATGCAGGATGTGGCAGGCCATGTCACCTAACGCACCCGTTCCGTAATCCCACCATCCCCGCCAGTTCCAGGGAGTATATATTTCATTGTAATCCACCAGTTCAGCAGGACCGGTGAACAGGTCCCAATTCAATGTCTTGGGTACTTTCATTTTTTCCTCGGGTACGTTCAGTCCCTGCGGCCATATGGGCCGGTCAGTGAAGGCCTCAACTTCACATACTTCGCCTATCTCGCCATTCATGATCCACTCCACGATGAGGTTCACTCCTTCACCCGATGCTCCCTGGTTACCCATCTGGGTGGCCAGGTTATACTTTTTAGCAAGGGCTGTAAGTAACCTGGACTCATATACGGAATGAGTAAGTGGTTTTTGTACATATACATTTTTCCCCATAGTCATCCCGTGCGATGCAACCAATGCATGGGAGTGGTCGGCAGTTGCAACAATAACTGCATCGATCTCTTTGCCTATCTCATCGTACATCTTTCGCCAGTCCCAGAATTTTTTGGCGTTCGGGTAATCA
>CAZIAU010000711.1:0-2138 GCA_964536755.1 uncultured Bacteroides sp.
TCAAAGCAGATCATCTAGATCATTCTCTTACCATCAGACGAGTTGACAGTAACCGGGAATTATCCGATGAAGGACCCACCAGGATTTCAAACTCACCCGGTTCAACCTTATAATCTCCCTTATCCTGGTCAAAATATGCCAGCTCACCGGGGCCAAGTGTCATGGTCACCGCTATGGTCTGACCCGCTTTAATATAAGCCCGTTCAAATCCTCTGAGATCTTTCAGAGGCCTCTTTACATCCGATTTCATATCGCGCAGATAGAGCTGGACCACCTCCTCCCCATCCAGATCTCCGGTATTGGTAACATCGACGCTCACCACCAGGTCCTCATCACCTGAAATCTCTTCTCTTTCCAGGATCAGGTTGTCATACTCAAAAGTTGTATAACTGAGTCCGTGTCCGAATGGAAACAATACATCTCCTTCAAAATACCTGTATGTTCTGCCTGCCATGTCATAATCATCGAATGGTGGCAGATCATCGACCGAATTATAGAAGGTTACAGGAAGCCTTCCAGCGGGATTGTAATCACCAAAAAGGACCTCAGCCACCGCCTCTCCTGCTGTCTCACCGCCATACCAGGCCTCGATTATGGCTGGTATCTGCTGGTGCCGGTCTACAGATACTGCAGAACCGGTCATCAGGACTAAGGTAACCGGCGTACCGGTTGCCATAATCCTTCGGATCAGATTACTTTGAACCTTGGGCAATTCCAGGGATGTACGGTCCCCCCGGTCAAATCCATCCAGTTCAAGTCCCCTCATCTCCTCACCTTCGAGCTGCGCCGTTAACCCCATTACCAGTATAACGTGATCTGCCCATAATGCAGTCTGCACCGCTTCCCTGAGTAAGGGTTGATCCGGTTCTTCCCAGTGCAGTGTACAACTGGCATCACCATGCCTGTCCTGCATAATAATCTTCAAACTGTAAGACTTGCCCGCGACCAGATTCCTGATCCGGTAGGTTTTATTGGGATGGTGTATATTGTCGAGTTTAATTATCGTATCACCTTCAAATATTAATTTGAAGTATTTTCCGTCCACCCCGATGGCATGGGGACCTGATTTGCGGGGTACCAGGAATCCGCTCCATTCTACCGAATAGTTATCATCCTTGATCCCGTCTGCCGGAGGTTCCCCGTCCCACCAGTAAAAATCGACCTGTTGATCGGTCCTTTGCATCACCGGTTCACCTTTACATTCAAGGTTGGGGAAATACCGGCCCTTTAATCCATTTACAGAAAGGTCCCTGCCGGTAAAAAGAACCTCGCCCGGTACCGCGACCAGATAGGGAAATCGATCATGGTGGGGTGACCCCTGGGCATAGCGAACCTCACCTCCCTCTCCCAGTCGTTTTTTAACTCCCTCATAAATGCTGACCGGATTCACCGGTGAACCATTATAATTTCCTAATTGTGCAAACACATTATCTGCATTGGGACCTATAACAGCCAATTTTCTTATCCCGGTATCAAGAGGCAGGGCACCACCTTCATTTTTTAAAAGCACAATGGATTTCCGGGCCATTTCGAGAGCCACCTTCCGGTGAGGTTCACAGGAAACCGTATCAATGGAAATGGATGACCAGGGAACCATGTGACCGGGATCAAACATTCCCAGTTTCATCCGGGCCAACATAAGCCTTTTAACTGAAACATCGATCTCCTGTTCAGAGATTAAACCCTGTTTAACTGCCGATACCAGAGTGGAATACTGATTGCCACAGTTCAGATCGGTACCCGAAAGCACCCCCAGGGCAGCAGCTTCTTCAGAGGTACCAACCACCTTGTGTCCCCTGCAAATATCCCTGATTGCCCCGCAGTCAGATACAATATAACCACTGAATCCGAGCTCACCCCTGAGCAGCTCATCCTCCAGTGGCATGCTTCCGCAACAGGGTTCACCCATATACCGGTTATAGGCACACATGACTGAATATACGTGAGCCTCTTCAACAGTTTTCTTAAAGGCGGGAAGATATGTGTCCCGGAAATCCCTCTCGCTGATCACGGCATCAAATTCATCTACACAGCCGTCACCGTTGAAATCGCCCATGCTCCAAGTCGCATCCGGTGTGGCCATGCCGTGGCCATACAACCAGTTCTGGCTCAGGATCGCGGCATCATCCGTGCCGACA
>CAZIAU010000712.1:0-2130 GCA_964536755.1 uncultured Bacteroides sp.
CGTGGGATTGTTATATCAAATAATGCAATAAATCCGAAATATCATATGGATATTACGGCCACAGAGATCATATTACAGACCAAAGCCGGTGATTCGAGGATATTTTATTGTGACAGTTTGACGGTAGATATTACTGTGGATGATGACATCCAGGGTGTATTGGGTACGAAGGTATACCAGCTGACCACGAACTATATACCGGGAGCGGTAGGGGGAGTAACCCCGAGCGGGGAATACCCGGCGGGGGATGACATCAGTGATGATCTGGTGAATCTGACCAGTGAGGTACAGTCGATAGCCTATAACTTCAAGGCGAGGATCAGGGATGACCGGCCGGGTCATGGTGGGGGCTACTGTGATCAGGGATCGGATACGACGATAACGATCTGGCTGAATCCAACTCCGGATATTGCTGTGGATGTGAAGGATACTATATGTAACGAGGATCCGATCCAGTTACTCATCACCAACCCGAATACCTCTATTCTTGGCAACTGGAAATACAGGCTGGAAATTGATTATGGGGACAGCATCAGCGGGACACTGCCCGAATTGCCACTGGTAAGTGAATACGATGATACAGAACTCACTCTTACCGATACGCTGGTAAATGAGGGTGTCTTCTGGCATACGGTTACCTATCATTTCATTCCCCTGATTGAATCAACCTGGTTAGGAGATGATTGCATGAACGGGCTGGATACGATCATTACTGTCTGGGTGAACCCGACTCCTGCTATCAGGGTTATAACAAATGATTCAGTAGTATGTAATGGTGAAAGTACTACCATTGAAGTGCAAAATCCCAACGAATTTGTTTTCGGAGCATGGAGATATGATCTGATTGTTGATTCTGATCCTGAAGTCAGTGGCGCAATTGAAGGAGATACCGGGTTGACTGATGATATAATTCCTGTGAACCTGACCAATAATGACACTATCGTTCACAAAGTTGAATACAGGTTCATCCCAAGAAAAACCATCGATGATGAACTGATTTGTGAGAATGGAACAGATACCACCATTGTGATCTGGGTGAATCCCACTCCCGGGATCAGGGTTAATGTGTCGGATGAACTGATATGCGACGGTGATTCGGTGATATTTAATGTAAGGAATCCCAATGTTCCGGTTCGGGGGGACTGGAAATATAACCTTGAAATTTCGGCTCAGGAGGGAATCTCCGGTGTGAGTTCCGGGGTAAATGAATACAACAGCGATACCACATTTATTCATACTCTTGTTAACAGCGATCCTGTTGCACGAAGTGTTACCTATAAGTTTATACCATTTATATCACCGGATGACTTCGGGGACGATTGCGGGCAGGGAGATGACACCACTATTGTGATCTGGGTGAATCCCACACCTGATATTGAGGTTTCCATTGATGATACAATTATCTGTAACGAACAGTATGCAAATTTCCATGTGGTGAATCCTAATTCACAGATCGATGGTATCTGGGAATATGACCTGATGGTCTCCCCGCATGCCATGATCAGCGGGTACCACAATGATACCACATTAAGCCCGCCGGATATTCTGGATATCAATGATCAGTTGTCTAATAAAGATACCGTCGTTCATGAGGTAACCTACCATTTCATACCCAGGATCATTCCGGGCGATGGCGATCCCAATTGTGAAAACGGGAAGGATACCCTGATCACTATCTGGGTGAACCCGACACCAAGGGTAATACCGGATGTATCTGATACCATTTTCTGCAATAACGATACCATTACCTTTAATGTGGCCGATGGACTGGGTCAGGTGTTCGGGAAAAAGAAATACATTGTCACCGCATTCTATACTTCCGATGTCACTGTGTTATCAAGGCCTTCCGGTGATACCACCCATATGGATTCCGGTCAGCCGATCACAGACATTCTGGTGAACCATACCAACGACGTGCAGGTAGTGTTCTACCGTTTCCAGGCCCTGATCTTTGATAACAGGGCAGGTCATGAAGGGGAGTTTTGTAATAATGGAACAGATACCACTATAAGGATCTGGCTGAATCCAACACCGACAATTGATGTTGAGGTTGAAGATAATATACTCTGTAACGAAAGCATTGCATCCATCAATGTGACAAAAGGATTGATCAACGTGAAGGGAGGCACT
>CAZIAU010000713.1:0-2128 GCA_964536755.1 uncultured Bacteroides sp.
TGTTGGCTCTATGGCCCGTAATATTTAAATCACTGTTGTTACGGACCCAGCTTTCAGTAATGGATATCTTATCATTGGGGTTTACTGTATGATTCCCATTGAAATTCAAACCCAGGAATAGCGGTACCGGACCCGGTGCATCAGCAGGAAGAAAAATTATCATGTCTAAGCTAAGCGTATCCGTTTCATTACTAACCATAATATCAACTTCCTTCAATGTAGCATTTCCACTGAGCCGGTCCCTTCCCGGCACCCTTACCTTATAATCAATATTGACCTGATTATCAGGAACCCTGCCATAAACATGATTCTTGAAAAGTTCCAGGATCTCCGTTCTTCTTACCTGCTCCCATAATTCCGGGGAATCAATGATCACCCCCTGGCTGCTGACCAGGAGATCGGGGAGAGAATGTGACAGGATTTCCGGACCCGGAGATCCATCCTGACTATATATGAGAGAAAGGGAAAACATCAGGATGAACAGACTTGGAAATATTTTTTTTGCAAACATGATAATAGGAATTAACTATTTCTTAAAATTACAATCCTTATACTCATAATAAAAGTTTTCTAGCGATTATCCCATGCGGTCAGTTATTATCATTATCATTATCACACTGTTCATTCTGGTTATAGACCTCTTTTCTTTGAGAGGCATCAACTATTTACTTGAGACACTGGGGAAGGGGAACCGGCTGCCCACCCTCATTTTCTGGGGAATTTCACTAATCATGTTCATTTCCCTGGTATGGACCGGGTCCCGGTTTCAGAAAATTAGAGATCCTTCCCGTTTTATCAGGATCATGGTTGTAATGGGCATATTCCTGATGCTCTACGTTCCAAAAATATTCTTTAATGTCACCGAGCTACTGGGAGAAATTACGGTGGGAATCACCAGGTTGATCCAGCTAAAGGTTAACACCGGTCTGATAAGAGAATATTTCCTGATCACAGGTGCCCTTGGAGGTACCCTCCTGTTCCTCGGACTGGGCATGGGGATGGTCCGCGGAAGAACCAATGTGAAAATCTTTGAACAGGAGATCGTTATTCCCGGCTTACCCGGTTCCTTTAAAGGAATGAAAATTGTCCAGCTGTCGGATTTCCACATGGCCGGTTTCTATAACAATCCTGAGTATATAAGCGAAGTGGTCGACAGGGTCAACAGGCTTCAACCGGATCTGATACTTTTTACAGGAGATATGGTGCATAACTTTTCGGAAGAGCTGGATCCATTTACCGGGATCCTTGGCAGACTTAATGCTCCTCTGGGCAAATTTGCCATTCTGGGCAACCATGATTACGGACAATACTTCGGCTGGAAATCAGAAGTGGAAAAGGATGCCAACCTGGAACGACTGAAGGAAAAGATCCGGACTTCAGGATTTGACCTGTTGCTTAATGAACACCGCACCATCTCACTGGATGGTCACTTCCTGGATATCGTGGGTGTTGAAAACTGGGGCAAACCACCTTTCCCCCGGATGGGTGATCTTGCAAAGGCCCTAGAGGGAACCAGTCCGGACAGAGTTAAAATCCTGTTATCCCACGATCCCTCCCACTGGGACCTGCAGGTAAAAGGAAAGGAGAAGATCGAACTTACCCTGTCGGGACACACCCACGGTATGCAGTTCGGATTTGAGATCGGAAAATTCAGGTGGAGTCCCTCCCGCTGGACATATAAACAATGGGCCGGGCTATACAGTGAGAACGGTCAATACCTCTATGTGAACAGGGGGCTGGGTTTTACAGGTTATCCGGGAAGGGTTGGAATCCGGCCTGAAATCACCCTTATCACCCTGAAATGAATTTATTTTCTTAAAACCTCAAGAAGTTTTTCGGGGGCCCTTAATGGCCGGCGGCACTCCATATCCAGGAATACCAGCACGACCTTTGCCTCATGGGCTAAAATACCTTCCTGGGTAAATATCCGGTGAAAAAACTCAATCCTTGCTTCCGGTAACTCTTCAAGCGTGGTTTCAATGGTGATCAGTTCATCATATTTGATCACATTCCTGTACTTGCATTCCACCGAATAAACCGGCATGACGATACCGGATTCTTCCAGTTCCATATATGGCATACCCATCTCACGGATCATCTCCGAACGGCCAATTTCATATAACCTGGC
>CAZIAU010000714.1:0-2118 GCA_964536755.1 uncultured Bacteroides sp.
CCTTTTTCTGGGAATCCTGAGAGATGGAGAGGGACTGGCCATTGATGTCCTGGTTGTACTGGGCGTGGAGTTATATGACCTGCGTATGGCGATTGAAAAAAGCATCAGGAACGATCAGCCTTCCACTGTTACAGATCCCGACAGCCTTCCTCTTCTTAAGAGTGCTGAAAGGATCCTGAAGCTTACTCACCTGGAAGCCCGTTCCATGAAAGAAAGGACAATAGATACCAATCACTTGTTACTTGCCATTCTTAAGGATGATAATAACTATGCCACCAGGTACCTGGTGGAAAATGGTATCTCATATAATAAGGTTAAACAGGAAATAGCCGATTCCCTGCCTGAAAACAGGGCCGATTTCCCCGGGGATGAAGATGAGGAGGGTAAAGGGCCATTCAGTGGCGGAGGACAGCCGGGCAGTGGTAAGGGCAGTTCAGGGCCATCACAGAAATCCAGCTCAGACACTCCCGTTCTGGATAACTTCGGCATAGATCTGACCAAAGCTGCAGAGGAGGACAGGCTGGATCCGATTGTGGGCAGGGAAATTGAAATTGAAAGACTGGCACAGATACTCAGCAGGCGTAAAAAAAATAATCCCATACTGATCGGGGAACCCGGAGTTGGCAAGTCGGCCATTGCTGAAGGACTGGCATTGCGGATCATTCAGCGAAAGGTAAGCCGTGTATTGTTCGATAAAAGAGTTGTTACTCTTGACCTGGCTTCGATAGTTGCCGGAACCAAATACAGGGGCCAGTTTGAGGAGCGTATGAAAGCGATACTCAATGAACTAGTCAAAAATCCTTATATAATCTTGTTTATTGATGAAATCCATACCATTGTGGGTGCCGGTGGTGCCACGGGATCTCTTGACGCCGCAAATATGCTGAAACCGGCCCTGGCAAGGGGGGAAATCCAGTGCATTGGAGCAACTACCCTTGATGAATACAGGCAGCATATTGAGAAGGATGGAGCCCTGGAAAGAAGGTTTCAGAAGGTTATGGTAGATCCGACTTCCATAGAGGAAACCATTGATATTCTCCTGAATATCAAAGAGAGGTACGAAGAGCACCATAATGTATACTACACAGATGAGGCCATAAATGCCTGTGTAAAGCTTACCCAGCGATATATCAGTGACAGGCACCTGCCTGATAAGGCAATTGATGCCCTTGATGAAGCGGGTTCGAGGGTACATATTTCAAATATCGTGGTACCCGATCAGATCGTAAATCTGGAGCACGAGATTGAGCAAACAAAACAGGACAAAATACAGGCAGTTAAGAATCAGAATTTTGAGAAAGCTGCAAGTTTCAGGGACAAGGAGAAAGAGTTGCTTGATCGCCTCGATACTGAAAAGAAAAAATGGGAAAAGGAGTTATCGCTGAACAGGGAAACAGTGGATGAGGATAAAGTGGCTGAAGTGGTTGCTATGATGACAGGGGTCCCGGTGCAGAGAATAGCCCAGGCTGAAGGTGCCAGGCTCCTGAAAATGGCCGATGAGCTTAGGGGAAGTGTGATCGGACAGGATGAGGCTATAAGTAAAGTGGTAAAATCCATTCAGAGAAACCGGGCAGGATTAAAGGACCCGAATAAACCTATCGGGACCTTTGTATTCCTTGGCCCCACAGGAGTGGGTAAGACTCAAATGGCCAAGGTGCTGGCCCAGTATTTATTCGAATCGGTGGACAACCTGATCCGGATCGATATGAGTGAGTATATGGAGAAGTTCTCGGTTTCGAGGCTGGTTGGCGCACCTCCGGGGTACGTGGGATATGAAGAAGGTGGTCAGCTGACCGAAAAAGTGCGCAGAAAACCATATGCTGTCGTCCTGCTCGATGAAATAGAAAAAGCGCATCCCGATGTATTCAATATCCTTCTTCAGGTACTGGATGAGGGTCAGCTTACAGACA
The DNA here is from genome assembly GCA_964536755.1 of uncultured Bacteroides sp. Lineage (GTDB taxonomy): Bacteria > Bacteroidota > Bacteroidia > Bacteroidales. The sequence goes on from CAZIAU010000714.1 coordinate 1,911, forward strand.
GCCTGGGTAGAAGGGTTGATTTCAGGAATACAATCGTGATTATGACCTCGAACATCGGAACTCGTGAGATCACCAATTTCGGACAGGGTGTCGGATTTGCCACCAAAGCACGCCAGAATGCTGTAAATGAGCATGCAAAAGGTGTGATACAGAAGGCACTGAAAAGAGCATTTGCACCGGAGTTTCTTAACCGGATAGATGATGTAAT
>CAZIAU010000715.1:0-2117 GCA_964536755.1 uncultured Bacteroides sp.
CATCATTTCGCAATCTTACTTTCAGGTCAGCTCTGTTCTTATTTACAGGATAAGAATGGAACTTCCAGTGATCGGGACTTTGATCTTTGCGTTGGTATAGAGGAAGTGAACCCACCTCCAGAACCGGGCCGTTCCGGTATTCATCCAGAACATGCAACGAAGGTTGCAATGAAGGTTTCTGATCCATAAGGCTTCGCAACAGATCGCCGGTGTGTCTTAGATCTCTGTTTTGCGAATCGGGTACCCCGATATATAATGCATCTTTTGCACGGGTGAAGGCAACATACAGAAGATTTAAACTGTCCATATACCCCAGCATACGCTCCCTGTAGTATGCTGCGCTGAAAAGTGTATGTTGCATTTTCCCCGAAAACCTGACCGGGACAACAGGGATCCTCTGGAACGGTGTTTGTTCAGTTTTACACCAGAGTATATTGGATTTCTTCTGGTCGGTGGTGATTTCCCAGTTACAGAATGGTACGATCACAGCTTTAAATTCCAGTCCTTTCGCCTTATGTATCGTAAGTATTCTTATGGCATTGATCTCCTCAGAAACAGATATTCCCTGCTTCCATCCATGCTGTTCCCAAAAATCAAGGAAGTCAGCCAGGCCCAGTGGCTCCCTGCGATGAAGATCAATCACCAGATCCTGAAAGGCTTGCATATAAGGAATGTCACCCATATTTTCATCCAGATCAAAGAGCTCTATGAGGGTTTCCACCAGTTCATAGAGTGGAAGATGTCTGAGATAATGGATCTGGTCAAGGAAACCATGGGGAAGTATTTGTTCGAGAGGAAGATGTGAATCAAATAGTTTACCCATATCGTTATCTGGTGTGGTTCCCAGCAGGAAGAAGTTATATTTTAAACGGGCATTGTTCAGTTCATCTCCCGGATAGACCAGGAACCTCAATGCTGATAGCAAAAGGGAAATAGATTGATTGTGGTTCAGCAGCAGTGATTCATTTGAAATGATTCTGTATTTGTCGTCGGATCCCTGCTTCCTTGCATGTTCAAGGAGTGTGGCTGCCACACTTACACCTTCTCTTCTGCTTCTTACCAGGATAGCTATTTCACCCGGCTCGATACCAGATTCCTGGATCTCATCAATCCATCCAGGAAGTACGGAGAGTGCCTGCTCCCTGAATGAGGATTCCTCCTCCTCAAATAGTGTGATCCGGACCATACCTCCCGATCCCATTGATTTTTCCGGTATTTGCTGAACGGCATCCTGAAAGGATTCTCTGAACATCCTGACCTGCAACCGGGACTCATTATTTTCAGTCTCCTCCGCAGGAAGTTCCTTCTCTATCCTTCGTGCAAGGATTTCAGGAGCTAGCTGGAAAATGGTATTATTAAACCGGATTATCTCTTCCCTGCTTCTGAAATTCTGTTCAAGTTTAAAGGTCCTGAACTCCTGGTGACTGAAATCGGATTTAAGTGCAGATGCCAGTATGTTCCAGTCCGAATTTCTCCATCTGTATATGGATTGTTTCACATCACCGACAACCAGGTTGTCATAACCTGATGCAAGTGAATTATCGAGCAGGGGCCTAAAATTATCATACTGAAATTCAGAAGTATCCTGAAACTCATCCAGCATTATGTGGTTGTACCTGCTCCCGGTCCGTTCGTATATAAAAGGAACCTGGTTCCCCCCGATAATGCCCCTTAAAAACCGGCTGCTGTCGGCAATCAGAAAAAGGTTTCTCTCCCTGGTATAAGCACTGACACGATCCAGTATATCACCCAGAATTCCCAGTGTATAAAAATTTTTCCTGATGGAACCAATTGTATTGAGTATGATCTGATGATCGTAAAGATTATTGAACAGGGGCATCAGGATTCTCTCCGTTAACCCTTTCATCTCTTCAGTGGCGCTTTTGTTCAGCCATTTTTCAATGACCAGCCGGGCTTCCAGTTTAGATGGGGTGAAATTCAGTTCCCTGAGCTCCGAGGCATCCCTGAAAAGGGCTGGGGGAGAGTTTTCTTTAAGTTTGAAGTCACTCACCCGGAACCCGTTCTCACCAAGATGCTTAAGGGCTTGGTTACCTATGCGTTCCAATTCTTTCCGGGTAAAATCCATCGGCTTGCCGTCAGCATATACCATATAGCTT
>CAZIAU010000716.1:0-2108 GCA_964536755.1 uncultured Bacteroides sp.
AAGCTGATGATAATATTAATTATAGGAACCGCCGTATACGGACCCGTACGTACGGAATTCTAAGATAGAACCAAGCACTTTTTCTTTTTTTTAGCCGGCTCGTCTGAGTTTTACATATGGGGTCCCTCTTTTTACAGTTGCAAATACCCTGGTGATTAGTTTAAATTTAATTGCATTCATCACGGTACCGTGCTCTTTCCCTTGATCTGTTTTTCTTTTGTAGTATAGTTTCAACTCAGGATCATTGATAATTGCAGATCTTGCGCCATTGGTTAAATTGACCTTGATTCTTTTGTTGGAAAGCTTAGATACTCTGGTTTTTCCCAAAATGCTTGTGCCAGAAGAATGTTCAAAAGGTGCAACTCCTGAATAGCAAGCGTATTTTCTTGGATCCTTAATTGAGTCGAAATTATTAGTATACAGGATAAACATGATGGCATTTACCATACCTATACCGGTAACGCTCGTTGCCAGATCATAGTTTCTTTTGATATTAAGATCTTGTTTCAGAGTGATTAAAATTTCCTGTTCGACCTGGATGATATCTTCGGATATAACGTCTATTCTGTTTTTTGCTCTCGCGATGCATCGTCTATTTTCCTCATAATTAAGTTCTTTTACGATTGTTTTATCAATTTGCCTCATCTTAACTAATCGTTCTCGTTCATTTATCAGGCACCGTAGTAATTGCATTGATTGGGAAGTAGGCTTCTGTGGGGTCAGTTCATCCCTATGTAGATAACAAAACCTCGATATCTGGAATGCATCTATTTTATCACTTTTACCTCGTGTGAGGCCCAGTGAACGTTTAATATGAAGTGGTGACTCAACGCAGCAATCAGCTTTTTTGCATATAAGGTCGCTTATTACAGCACTATAAACCCCTGTGCTTTCCATACAAAACAAGGTGTATTTGGGCTTTACAGAGTGTTCTGACAACCAATTTAGCAGAAGTTTAAAGCCATTGCTATTGTTGGGGATTTTACAATGAGGAGACTTATTCTGAAGCTCCTTTCGATAGAGGGCAACATCCAGAGTTTTCTTTGAGACGTCAATGCCAACAAACCATTTGTAATTCATATTTTTACAGTATTAAAAAGTTGAATATGGTTAGCCGAATTGTTGAATGCACTAATACCTTTAATAAGTCTGACAACTTGAAATTCTAATTGGTCCCATTCAACAAAAAGAGTAAAGGACTGATTCCGCGCATTAGCCCATAGCTAAGTGGTGTGACTAGTTCACCTTTACTCTTTCGGTTAACTAAATACAACTAAGATATAATACTGTAAATCTAAAGGTGGTGTGAGAGGCGCACAGACGGTCTGCTGGTCAGTCAGCCGCCTACTCGATTATTGTCCTAAAGGCAATACAACTTTGAGGTTTATGAACAATGGGAGAAGATATCCAGTTTAAACGGACTGTTTCGTTTAAACTTCTATCTATTGGAAATCATAAAAAAACCTTGATATTTAAAGGATTAAATATCAAATATACTGTTAATGGTTGGAATCTGTGTTGCCCAATTATAAATATAACAAAGTAATTCATCTTATTTGACTTAAGGGATTAACTTTGGCAAAAAAAAACTAAAATGCAGGTAGTCGTAAACAGGAGAGATATTATATTTTACCCTGACCCCAGCAGAGTCATTGCACGTTTCCTGTTTACAGGGGATAACAGGGCTTTAAACACCATTCGTTCAGTACTGGAAATGTCTGAGGATGATGCTTCAGTTGCATTGAAACAGACCTTGAGGGATTATTCCATGCGTCACAGGAATATCTCAAAAGTCTTTGAGAAGCACTTTGAACGTATTGTATATCTATTTAAGCAGTTGAATATTGATCCCGAATTGCTCGACTACTCAAGGAAGATATTGTTAGGTTCATATTTTACAATGGAATATTCCATCGAGTCGACAGCCTTCTTTAATCCTTCGATGGTCGAACACCCTGATCAGTCCGAGACCGGAAAAGATCAGAAGAGAGTGATCATCAGTTTCAGGGCAACAGGGGAAGGACACATATCTTCGATTGTCTTCCGGACGGGGTTGATCGATAAAGAAAATAACCTGAAAATAGAACCTGTAGGCAAGCTTCTGGAGG
>CAZIAU010000717.1:0-2108 GCA_964536755.1 uncultured Bacteroides sp.
CCCCTGGGAGTGGCAGTGGACAGCAATGGAACTGTGTACGTGGTCGATCACTACGCGCACTGTATTCAGAAATATTAACTTATATACCGACTGCGATGAAAAACAGAATAGCTTGCATGGTCACGGTACTTTTTGTGTTATCAGGATTACAGGGGACCCGGGCCCAGAGTGGGAACATATCAGACGGGGAAGGCGATGGGAATTACCATCCGTGCTACTGGGTGGAAGGTGCCTACAGTTACCGGGATGATGAGAGAACTGATACTCCGGCATCTGAAGTGATCGATGATCTCTACGCCGGGGGCTGGCGCGGTCTGGTCTACTGGGGAGCCAGCAGGGCAGGTGAGAATATGAATTACTTCTACAGGTCGCCTTTTCTTAAAAAGCAGAACTGGGCGGCCGGAGAGGGTGACCGTTTCTCACCGCTGGTGAAAGCAGCCCATAAGAAGGGGATGAAAGTGATGATCAACATGGAGGGTGTGAATCCATACCACTGGGAAAAGAATAAATGGACCCCCGAAAATATAAGAAAGGTGGCCGACGACATTGCTGATGCCGGTGCCGATGTTGTTTTTGAGGAGTGTTTTGAAGTTAAGGCTGAAGTTTTCCTGGCGCTGGCAGACCAGTTGAAAAGCAGGGGGGTGGATTACATTTCGGGAACGGATCCCATGTTGCTGAGGGAAGCCAATTTTGCAAGCCTCTGGCCCGAAACCGCGATCATCGATATATACAATTACTATCTCAAACGGGATAAAATATTCAATATCGCCACCCTTACCCAGCATGGTTCCCTGGGGTACGGATGGGCAAAATACTGGGATAAACCCACCTCAATGATATCTCCTATGAACCGCAACTGGGGCATAGCGGGTGACTATACACAGGCCGTGGTCCCCTATCTCTGCATGATCAGGGCCCTGCAGTTCAGGCTGGAAAATTTTATTATTTTCGGGGGACTGCATGGCTTCGATCCCATATCCACACAGGCTTGGATAAGCGAGTATGTAAGCAAACAGGAGACAGACAGGCCACTGATGGATATCGTGGTGCTTCTGGAAAAACAGAAAGACTACTCCGGGAGTGAAACCGGTAATGAAGGATGGAACAGGCTGTTCAATTCGGGTGATGCCATCACATCGGGAGCTATGAATGCAGGATATGATATCATGGTCAGTGATAAGGTCGTTCCCGCAGATGCATACTGGATCTATACCCCGGGAGGTGATGAAGATATTCTGCCGCAAGAGGTTGTTGAACTGTTCAGCACCGATAAACCTGTATTTATCCAGTCAGCCACGAGTATTCCAAGCGGAGGCAATCTGACCCCGGGCTGGAAAACAGTGCTTGAAAAATGCGGAATAGACGGGACAAAACCTTTCAGGTACGGAAGAGGAAGGGAGACCTCCATGGAAGAGTCACTCCCCCCCAGCCAGGAACAGGAACTTCCATATACCGGATATTATAAAGATACTTACCTGAGGTTCACAGGCTCTGATGTGCAGCGGGGTATGGATATGCGTGCCGGGACCGTGATCCCCGAAGGTGCCATAAGCGGGACGGTCTATTGTGCCCCCAACAAAACCTACGGGCGCGGGCCCTATATCACAGGAAGTGACAACAAGTATGTGGTGACGGCCACAACGCTGAACTGGGAAGTGGCCTATCCCATTTCCGATCTGCTTTCCGGTGCGGGGATACTTCCCTCCTCAAATGTATGGGGTATTGCCGGCAGGGATGTAACCGCTCTGCTTGCCATCGAAACCACCGGGCTGGAGATCGTTATTCCGGGAATGGAAGATGGCGAACAGATCCATGTGGTTGTCTGGGACAATAAAAAGAACCTGAAATCGGATGAAGTGATCACCTATCATCCACCATTTAAAAAGGTACTCATGGAGTATGATCTTATTCTGATAGACAGGGTAAAATAGACGGCGTCAACCCTGAGAATTATTTGTTCAAACTGAAAAAGAACCAAAAAGCTGATAACATGATACCTTTTAAAAAAATTTTAACACTTTGTGGTTTCTGTCTGCTGGCAGCCACTCTCTGTATAAGCTGCAGCAACGGAGGATCGGGCGGAACAGTTAATAATCCTGAAACATCTG
>CAZIAU010000718.1:0-2108 GCA_964536755.1 uncultured Bacteroides sp.
AGGGGCAGTTATTTTAGAGAGTAACTGTAGAATAGGTAGTCACAGTGTGATAATGCCCGGAGTTAAAATAGGGAAGAACTCAATTATAGGCGCTTTGAGTTTTGTAAATGAAGACATTCCTGAGAATGTAATTGCCATTCACGGCATAACCAACGAAGATGTAAAAGATGCACCACCCTTCAACGAGATTGCCAGGAGCCTGGCAAAGGAATTTGAGGGATGTGACCTGGCCGGGTACAATTCTGTTAAATTCGATATTCCGCTTCTTGCCGAGGAGTTTCTCAGGTCCGGTGTGGATATTGATCTGAGAAGGAGAAAATTCATCGATGTCCAGATCATATTTATGAAGATGGAGCCACGCACCCTCACAGCGGCTTACAAGTTCTTTGTGGGCAGGGAACTTTCTGAGGCTCATTCCGCGCTTGCCGATACAAGGGCAACATACGAGGTTTTGCAGGCCCAGCTTGATCGTTATTCAAACCTGGAGAATGATGTCGGCAAACTGGCCGAATTCTCGGTCCAGAACAGGAATGTTGACTTTGCAGGGCGGATCATATACAACGAGGATGATGTGGAGGTATTCAATTTCGGGAAATATAAAGGCAAGCCTGTCCGGGAAGTGCTGGAAACCGATCCCGGTTACTACGGATGGATGATGAATGGAGATTTCCCTCTCTACACAAAGAAGGTCCTTACCGGGATCAAGTTGAAGTCCTTTAAGAAATAGAGCCCTTCGGGGTGACCAGGTAAATACATACAATAATTGCGGATGAAAATAATATGTATCGGCAGGAATTACGTTGATCATGCCGTGGAACTGAAAAATGCCGTACCGGAAAAACCGGTCTTTTTTATGAAACCCGATTCGGCGCTTGTCACAGGCAACAAACCCTTCTTCTACCCCGATTTTTCAAATGAAGTACATCACGAAATAGAGGTGGTGATAAGGATAGACAGGCTCGGGAGAAGTATCGAGGAGAAATATGCCCGCAGGTATTTCAATGAGATCGGTCTCGGAGTGGATTTTACTGCACGTGATCTTCAGAGCGAAATGAAGAAAAAGGGATTGCCCTGGGAGATTGCCAAAGGTTTTGATTACTCGGCACCTGTAAGTAAATTCATACCGGTAAAGCGGTTTAATGATATAAATAACCTTTCTTTCAGGCTGGATATTAATGGAGGTACAGTACAGGAAGGGAATACAACTCAGATGATCTTCAGTTTTGAAAAGATCATAGCATACGTTTCCCGTTTTATAACCTTGAAAACGGGGGACCTGATATTCACAGGTACTCCGGCCGGAGTGGGACCGGTGAAGGTCAATGACCGGCTTGAAGCGTTCATGGAAGGTGAAAAACTGTTGGATTTTTCTGTGAAATAATGTCCCGGGATTATTCAGTCCACCGGGTATCGCTTCAGAAAGTATCCGCTTTCCTGGTATGCAGCGGGGGCAAAGCAATGCTGGTTGACTCCGGGAGCACCGGTTCAGAGGCCAGTATCCTGAAAGCCATTTCCAATTCAGGATTGACACCCGGCGACCTGAAACTGCTGATCCTTACACATGCGCATTTCGATCATGCCGGCTCTGCAGCTGAACTGAAGCGGCTGACCGGGTGCAGGATAGTGATCCATTCACTGGAACAAGAGAGGCTTATGAGGGGATATTCACCTTTGCCACCCGGTACACGCTGGAAAGCAAAACTCCTTATTGGAGCGGGAAGGCTGATTGCCAGGCGTATAGGAAGCTTTGAGGGTGTAGAAGCAGATATCATAGCAGATAGTTCGCTGGACCTGAATGAATACGGATTTCCCGGCAGGGTGTTCCATACCCCGGGTCATACGATCGGTTCACAGGTTGTGCTTATGGAGGGGGGTGAAATGTTTGCAGGGGATACCATGATGGGAATACCGGGAAAGGAACATTTTCCTCCTTTTGCAGAGGATCTTCCGGCTCTGTTTCAGAGCTGGGAACACATCAGGAACATGGAGGTAAGTACCATATATCCTGCCCATGGGAAACGCTTCTCCCGTGATAGTTTTCGGATGGAGTATGACCGGGCCATGAAGAAATATGGCTGAACGGTTAATTGTTTCTGTACACGGGATAG
>CAZIAU010000719.1:0-1396 GCA_964536755.1 uncultured Bacteroides sp.
GTCTCATCTGCGGTATAAACGACCCATTGTCCGTAAGAGCCGCTGAGTCCAAATACAAAAAGAATGAATAACGTGATAAGTGTAGTTTTTGTTTTCATAATTAAGTCCTCCGGTTTATTTAGTTAATATTGATCAATGAATTAGTAATCAGAAAAATAGTGCGTACAAAACTTCGTTGCGTTGAATGCGCCGTTCACGAATGCCGGCGGTCAAAGAAAAGAGCATCTACTCAATGTCAGAGAATCTGTCATTCTGTGCAGGGCACTGGGGTCCCTGCAAAGATGGTCCCATTGAATGAGAATGTAAACCTGGGCGAGAAGTTGTTAGGAACGAACGTTTTAGCCATCTATTGCACTTGTTTCTATGAGATGAACCACTTCTGCCTGTTGCCTGCATCCTGATGGTTTTTGATGAAAATGCGTGGGTGTCAGCTGTGGTTTCTTTAGCTATTATTTCGTACATTTGGATGTTTTTAGTTATCATTAATTAAGACATCAATCTTATTATTGATCAGGGAAGGGGGTGTTGGCGCACCTCCTTCTTTTTTGTCCGGATCAGTTCAATAATAGGTCATAAGCAGTTATTTTTTAGTTATTGTAACGATGGATTGTTCAGCAATATTAGTGTCCTTATCGATCTTTCCGGGAGTATAGGTAATGGAAATGGGAGAACTGAGTTCAAACAACTCGAGGACCCTGAATAACGGCTCATTCTCAAAGGTGGTTGTAAAACTGTAGGTGTTGATCTCTTTATCCGCGATGATCACTTTGATGCCATACCATCGCTCCAGTGTCCTGGCCACCTGATCCATTGGCGTGTCATCAAAGACCATAACGTTCTTATGCCAGCAGATGAACTTATTAATGGTGGTATTTTCTTTATAGGCTTCGCCGGTTTCTTTGTTAAAAACGAGATGGTCATTGGACCTCAGCCCGGCCGATAGTTTTCGGTCGCCCGCCAGCTGTGCATAGAAACTTACACTACCTTCCTTCAGTGTTACCTCTACCTGTTCCTCGTCGGGATAGGCTTTCACATTGAATGACGTTCCTGTTACTTTCACTTCCGTATTCCCCGACCGCACCAGGAATGGTGACATTTCGTTTTTGGCTACCTGCAGGTATGCCTCACCGGTTAATTCCACGTTTCGGGTTTCACGAATGAATGGGATACTGTACCGGATCTTGCTTCCTGCATTCAGCCAGAGCCCGGTCCCGTCCGGTAATTTAAGCTGGGTACGAACGCCTGCTGGACTCTGGATCTCCTGCCAGGTCAGGGTTTCCCGGGCAATTTCATCTGATTTTCCCATGTGCACCAGGCTCCAGATCGAAAAAGAAATTAACGGTACCGAGAGAACCGCCGCGATCCTTGTGACAAGCGTAATAAAGTGAGACATGTT
>CAZIAU010000719.1:1406-2107 GCA_964536755.1 uncultured Bacteroides sp.
TATTACTTTTTGGTATGCCTGGTCAATGTTTACAGAACGGACCTCACCCACCAGCAATCCTGCTTCAATTTTTTTCTCGTCATCTGAGAGACCCTTCCTGAAGTGGATAAAATCTTCAAGCTTCCGGTCCGATATTCGTTCGTTTCTCAATGTTCTCATTTGAATGTTTACACACCTGCAGGAGGAACTCCTTTGTTTCCCGCCTCTATAGTAAGTACTATCCTGAAGCGAAAAACACGTAGTGAATTTGAATATTTTGATTAAGAAAATTACAATATACTGATTCCCAGTATAATTAACGGGAATGTATATTCCTTTAAATGATCCCTGAGAATTCTTAACGCTTTAGATATCTGTGTTTCTACGGTACGTTTGGAAAGGTTCAACTGATCCGCGATCTCAGCGTTTGAATATCCTTCTATCCTGCTTAGCTGGAAGATCTCACGTGTTCGATCAGGTAGTCTGTTAAATGCCCGAAGAATTTGTTCACTCAGTTCCCCCGGCAGAAACAGGTCCGGGTTGTACAGTGCATCGGTCTCTACCATCTGCCTGAGATCCCTGAATACGCTTTCTTTGATCTGACTTTTTTTAAGGTAGGTATACGCTTTGTTCCTGACCGATACGAAAAAGTAATTTTTCAGCGACGCTTCTTTTATTATCTTCTTCCGCTGATTCCAGAGTTCACCAAAGAAATATTGAAC
>CAZIAU010000720.1:0-743 GCA_964536755.1 uncultured Bacteroides sp.
AGTAACCATTGTCAGAAGAAAAGATGATAACAGTATTGTCATCTATACCGAGTTTTTCAAGTTCATTCAGTATCATTCCAATGGAATAGTCAACACCATAAATCAATTGATGGTATTTTCGTAAAGCTTCCTGATAAGTTTCGTCTTTATCATAGCCCCATTCCACAAAACGTCGGTATTGTCTTCCCATTCTGGAATGTGGAGCGAGGTGCTTTCCGGCTTCTCTTCCGTAATTGGGTAATTTATGAAATTCAGTATTCTTATAAATATCATCAAACATAGGGTCGGGCTGCACGGGTCGGTGAGGCGCCTTAAAGAATACATTCATACAGAAGGGAACATCTTTATCTACAGATTCTCTTATAAAATCGATGGTGGCAGCGCCATAGGCCCGTGTACTGTGAGGATATTCATCAGCATATTGCGCTATGCTTTTGTTTAGGGCTGTTTCATAATTCGTTTGCCCGGGTCCTCCTGCCCAGAAATCAAAATCGTGCTGAGCCACTTCCCCTTCTTTCCCCCGCAAGGGCAAACCTTTTTCATCAGAAATTGAGAAACCAAACTTGCCCCCAAAGCCCACTCTATAACCAGCTTTTTTAAGCAAAACAGGGTAAGCGGTTGACCATTGTTTCGTGCCTAAATGGCCATGTGAAAAATTACAGCCTGATTTATACTCAAAGAGACCTGACATTACGTTTGCCCGACTCGCCATACAAACAGCTGTGGTATTGTAATGCCGCATA
>CAZIAU010000720.1:753-2096 GCA_964536755.1 uncultured Bacteroides sp.
TGTTACATCGGGATTTCCATAATCCTTTTGCGAATCATAGCACTGGTCATCTGTAAAGAAGAAGATGATATTAGGTGGTGCGTTTTTCACTGATTGTGAATATCCGTGCCCTATAAACAGGATGCTAATTAATAGTGAGAGTGTAATTTTTTTACACTTATTAGAATTTAATGAATAAATTTTATGCATCATTTAAATTTGTTTACACAATCTTACATTAGTGGGCAATAAAAATAATATACGTTCTTTGAAATACTTTGTTCATCGCACTTGTGGGACTTTTTTATAGCGTGACGATTTGAATTGAAAATGTGGATTTTTGCTTTGAAATAAGCACTAATCCATGAATCAAGGTAAATATATCTTCGCTCAGCTTACAGATTTTCTACCTCGTAGAGTCTTCGATCGAATCGTGAAAAAGCATGATGGGAACAAGTATGTAAAATTTTTTACATGCTGGAATCAAATGCTTTGCATGGTCTTCGGTCAATTGACTTCCAGGGATAGCATGAGAGATTTGATTCTTAGTCTGGAAGGACATCAACCCAAGTTCTATCATCTTGGATTTGGATCCACCATCTCGAGGCGCAACCTTGGTACTGCCAATGAAAGACGTAGTTATAAAATCTTCGAAGAATTTGCCTACGTTTTAATCAATGAAGCCAGATGCAGTTGCTACAAGACCGACTTTGAAATCGACGTTGACGGAAATGTGTTTGCCTTGGACTCAACTACCATAGACCTCTGTTTAAGTGTTTTTTGGTGGGCAGAGTTCCGTAGGACTAAAGGAGGAATCAAACTTCACACTCTGTATGATGTGAAGACCTCGATACCAACCTTTCTGCACATATCCAATGCTAAAGTTCATGATGTCAACATTTTGGATCTGATCCATTTTGAAGAGGGAAGCTTCTACGTTGTTGACAAAGCATACGTAGATTACCGTCGCCTGTATCGCTTGCATACCCAAGGCGCTTTTTTCGTAACCAGGGCAAAAGATAACATGCGGTTCAAACGCATGTATTCGAACCCCGTGGATAAGGAGCAAGGCGTTCGGTATGATCAAATAGGCAAGTTGGAGACCTATTATCCGAAGAAAGAATATCCAGATAAACTTCGTCGGATAAAGTACTATGATCAGGAAAAGGATCAAGAATTTATTTTCCTGACCAACAACACCAGCCTGACAGCTCTCGAAGTAGCCATGTTATACAAGAAACGCTGGGAAGTAGAACTGTTTTTCAAATGGATGAAACAGCATCTGAGTATAAAATCCTTCTGGGGGACAACCTTGAATGCAGTGAAAATCCAGATGTATTGTGCGATCATCGCTTACTGCCTTG
>CAZIAU010000721.1:0-2094 GCA_964536755.1 uncultured Bacteroides sp.
AAACCGTAAACATAGTTGCTGAAACCAAAATCTGTGGCAACATCGAGCCGGTACCCTGTTGCCCTGGACACACTCTCCCAGTTGGCGAAAAAACTGGTAGATGTTATATCTGATGGCTCTGTTGCCAGCGGAGGAACCGGGGGCAGCAATTCTTCCCCGTAAACATATATCTCCGTGAACGATGCCGGTTCGTCCTTATCAGTCATATAGATCCTGACATACTTGTATGGATCAGAAAGTGTAATGTTATACCCGTAAGAACCATCTGTAATATAGGTGTCACCTCCAAGATCCGTCCAAACGGAACCATCCGTACTTCCCTGAAATATATAGGTCAGGGGCAATTCATCGGGATCGGGCAGATCCATTCCGTATCCGTCTATGCGATAGAATTTACCCAGGTCAATCATTACCCATGCCGGTGCAGTTCCGGGTATTTCACAATGAGTAAGTTCAGAACCGTCCACAGCCATGGCCGGTTCAACCCCGGTCCCATGAATGGAATCGCTTGCTGTAACAAGCCCTAATTTTGCCACATTCGGGTTGCTTCCGGTGTATTGTCCGATCGAAGCCACTGATACTGCCAGAAGCAATATCATCAGCTTTCCAGATAGTAATTTATTTTTCATAATAAAGGGTTTTAGTACTGACTACGCTTTTGATGATTTATAGTTTCGTTTTTCAGGTATGTTTTAAACAAAATTATTAATTATGGTTTTCACTTTTAAAAAGTTTCTCAACAACCTCTGGAAGGCCTGGAATAAAAAGTATTTGCTTCATAAATTAAAAGATATTATATTGCGATCTGTGTATTTATCCGGCCAGTACCCAGAACCAATATAGCCCGAAAAGATTAAGGGGTAAGCCGGAATATGTTGAATTTAATTAATAAATTTAGGACTTATTTGAATTTTTATATCAGGATTTCAAAAAATAGTACCAGTACATCATATCTCAGATATATATCTTTAAGCACTTTCAGACGATATATAATGAATATGATTAGTTCTAATATATCAGAAGACAACATTTCAAACTAAACTACCTTAATCATGAAAAATCTCTTAATGATTTTATTTGTTCTGGGATCAACCACACTGTTTGCTCAAAGAACCACAGTTACAGGAACAGTTACGGATGAAATGGGAGACCCCCTCATCGGTGCAACTGTCCAGATCGAAGGAACAAGCCAGGGAACCATTACCGGCGCTGACGGGACCTATTCGATAAATGTAACCGGAGCAGATGCGATCCTGTTATTTTCATATATCGGTTACACCACTCAGCAGTTGCCGCTGCTGGGCCGGACAACCATAGATGTCCAGCTGGAGCCCGATGTTTTGTCGCTTCAGGAGGTCGTCGTGGTGGGTTATGGTACACAGAAGCGAAGTGATGTCACCGGTGCGGTCGCCTCTCTGTCAAGGGACCGTATGGACATGACACCAAACGTGAGTGTTGCGGAGGCTATACAGGGTTCCATTCCCGGGGTTATGATATCCACCAATTCAGGTGGAACAAATCCTGATCAGACCATAATGGTAAGGGGACGTAACTCGATCCTTGCCGACAATGAACCCCTGATTGTTCTGGACGGGATACCCTATGAGGGCAATATCAGTGATATTAATCCCAATGATGTGGAGTCCATCGAGGTTCTGAAAGATGCTTCGGCTGCTGCCATTTATGGATCCAGGGGTGCCAACGGGGTTATTCTTATCACCAGCAAGGAAGGTAAAGCCGGTAAAACTCAATTTTCTTACGAAGGGAAATATTCCATACAAAAAATTACCAATAAGGCCGATTATATGACAGGTCCCGAGTATTACGACTATAAAATAGAACGGAATCCTTCCGTAATAACCGCAAGCGAAATAGCTAAGCATGAAGCTGGTGAATGGACCGACTGGTTTGAGCTCGCCAGCCGCACGGGGCATAAACAGGAACACAATCTTTCCATATCGGGCGGATCCGAAAGAACAACATTTTATGTCGGGGCAGGCCTGACCGATATCGAGGGTGTTGCCATAGAGGACATGTACAGGCGTTTTTCAACCCGGGTAAATGTTGAAACAAAAATTACCGACTGGTTATCGG
>CAZIAU010000722.1:0-2092 GCA_964536755.1 uncultured Bacteroides sp.
TCTGGCGGCACCTGACATGTCGCCAGCCAGGTAAGCTGCTTCAGATGCGGCGTCCAAGGCAGGGTATAAAGGGAAATGGCTATTTACCCTGCACAAACCCAGCTGGATCCCATTCCTTCAGTACTCAAAAAAACGGGAGCTGAGGGAGGAGATCTACAGGGCCATGTTCATGCGAGGCGATAACGGTAACGAGTATGACAATAAAGAAATTATTAAAGAAATCCTGTCATTACGCATCGAGAAGGCCAACCTCCTTGGATATGAAACCTATGCAGATTATATGCTGGTTGACCGGATGGCCAAAGACCCGGAAAATGTATATGAACTCCTCAACCGTATCTGGGATCCTGCCCTGGCAAAAGCTAAACAGGAAGCCGGTATGATGCAGAATATGATACAACGGGAGAACGAGGAGTTTCAGCTGGCCAGCTGGGACTGGTGGTACTATGCCGAAAAGATCAGGAAAGAGAAATATGATCTGGATGAAGAGGAGGTCAGGGATTATTTAAGCCTTGAATCCGTTAAGGAAGGCCTCTTTGATGTGGTCAATAAACTGTACGGGCTTACATTTGAAAAACGGGACGATCTTCCAGTCTATAATGAGGAGGTAATGACCTACGAAGTAAAAGAGAAAGATGGATCACACGTGGGAATAATCTATATGGATTTCCATCCAAGGCCCGGGAAAAAAAGCGGGGCCTGGAGTACCAGCATCCGTCAGGCCCATGTTGAGAATGGTGAAAAGATCACACCTGTTCACATGATCGTGATGAATTTTACCAGGCCAACAGGAGGCAAACCTGCTTTGATAAGCTTCGATGAAACACTAACATTTTTCCATGAGTTCGGTCATGCTCTGCATTCATTATTAACAAAATGTGAGTACCTGACCACATCGGGGAGTTCTGTAGCCAGGGATTTTGTTGAACTTCCTTCACAGATCATGGAAAACTGGGCAGCCCATCCCGATGTGCTGAAGAGTTATGCCAGGCATTATGAGACAGGCGAGATGATCCCGGATGAACTGATAGATAAGATTGAGGCTGCAGGTAAATTCAACCAGGGATTTGAGACGGTTGAATATCTGGCTGCATCTTTTCTGGACATGGACTATCATACACTGACCGATGCTACAAATCTGGATGTAGATGAATTCGAGAAAAGCTCTATGGACAAGATAGGGCTCATCGATGAGATCATTCCAAGGTATCGTTCCACTTACTTCCAGCATATATTTTCAGGCGGGTACTCTGCCGGTTATTACAGCTATATCTGGGCTGAGGTTCTTGACAAAGATGCATTCAATGCATTCCTGGAAACCAGCCTTTTTGACCAGAAAACCGCACTCTCATTCAGGCAGAATATCCTTGAAAAAGGAGGATCGGCCGATGAGATGGAAATGTACGTGAAATTCAGGGGGAAGGAACCAACCATCGAACCGTTGCTTGAGGGAAGGGGATTGAATTAGAATGAAGCCCTCAAATTGCAGAAGATTAAACCCCTCTGCCCCGTACAATGGTGATTGCTGTATAAAACAGGATCTTCAGGTCTACGAAAAGTGACATGTTCTCAATATAGAGAATATCATACCTCAGCCTTTTGATCATCTCCTCCACATTCTCAGCATATCCGTACTTTACCTGTCCCCAGGAAGTGATCCCCGGCTTCACTTTATGCAGATGTATATAATGAGGTGCCCGCTCAGTGATTTTATTTATGAAATATTCCCGTTCGGGTCTTGGTCCCACCAGTGCCATATCCCCTCTCAGCACATTAATAAAATTCGGTATCTCATCCAGGCGGTGTTTACGCATGAACTGGCCAAACCTGGTTACCCTTGGATCATGACGGGAGGATAATTCCGGACCGTTTTCCTCAGCATTGTGGTACATAGAACGGAATTTATAGATCCTGAACGGCCGTCCGAATCTTCCTACCCTGTCCTGCCTGTAAAAGATAGGACCGGACGACGATAGTTTGACTCCGAGGATAAGAAAAAGAATTAACGGCAGAAGAATGATCAGCGAAATGGTTGCCAGGATCATATCAAGCAGCTGTTTCAGGTTTTGCTGCCATGCAGGCATCAGATCAT
>CAZIAU010000723.1:0-2089 GCA_964536755.1 uncultured Bacteroides sp.
TGGCTGAAGGAGTTCCTGAAACTGGTGAACCGTCCCCTTGCGGTCCGCTCCTCGAGCCTCCTGGAGGATTCCACCATGCAGCCTTTTTCCGGGATCTTTGAAACCTACCTTATCCCCAACAATCACCCCGATTTCAAGGTACGCCTTCAGCAATTGAAGGATGCCATAAGGCTGGTCTATTCATCCATCTTCTCACCCCAGGCAAAAAGATATTTTGAAGCTATAAATTTCAAGCTCGAGGACGAAAAAATGGCCGTGGTGATCCAGGATGTGGTGGGGACCTACCACCAGGATCATTTTTACCCCCATATTAGCGGAACGGCACAGTCACACAACTATTACCCCGTGGCCCACATGGAACCGGAGGATGGATTTGCCATAGCCGGACTGGGACTGGGTCATTATGTGGTGAACGGGGAGCGGGCCTACAGGTTCTCCCCGAAATACCCGAACCTGGAGATGAGTTCACTCCAGAGCCAGGTGCGTGATTCACAGGTGGAGTTCATTGCGCTGGACATGATCAATTCGGAGGTGGATTTCTGTAATGAGGGAAGTGAAGCCAACCTGAACCGCCTTCCTCTGGAGGCGGCGGAAGCTCATGATGTGCTCGGGCACCTGGCCTCGGTCTATGATGCGGATAATGAAAGGATCGAGCCCGGCCTGTCCACTCCCGGCCCAAGGATCCTCAATTTTGCCGATATTCTCAAGTATGACTATGTGCCTCTGGCAAAAGCCCTCACCCTGATCATGGATGTGGGGAAGGAGGCCCTGGGATCGGCGGTTGAGCTTGAGTACGCGGTGGATCTGGATAAATCTGAAAACGGGAAGCCCTCATTCTTTATCCTTCAGATCAAACCCATGATGGGGACAGGAATGGATTTTACTTTCGATATTGATGAGATTCAGCGCAAGGAGATGATCATTTTTGCCGAACGAAGCATGGGTAACGGTATGGTGGATGATATCACCGACCTGGTATTCGTGGACCCGGATTCATTTGATAAGATGCGAACCAGGGAGATGGCTGCCCAGATCGAGCAGTTTAACAGGAAACTGATGAAAGATAACAGGAAATATATCCTTATCGGTCCGGGCCGTTGGGGGACCCGTGACCCTTTCATAGGTATCCCGGTAAACTGGTCACAGATCTCCAATGCGAAGGTTATCGTTGAAACCAGCCTGGATGAATTTCCACTGGATGCTTCCCTGGGATCTCATTTCTTCCATAATGTGACCTCGATGAATGTCGGATACTTCAGTATTCGGCATGATTCAGGTACATCCTTTATTCAGTGGGACATCTTGCGGCAACAGGATGTGGAGGAGGAAACAGAGTTTGTGAAACACATACGCTTTGATGAGCCTGTTTGTATTTTGATGGACGGAAAGAAAAGAAATTCTATTATCTTGAAGCACGCGTGCATGCCCGATAATATAGCATCCGGTTAGTACTCATGGAGAATAAACTCAGGGGAGTAACCAGTCCCACCATTGATTTCAGCCATACTGCGTTCAATCTGTTAATGCAGAGACGCATCAGGAAGGTGCTGATTATCAGCAGCGAATATGACTTCTTCATCCTTGAGGAGGATGGCCGGATCGATGAACAGATCTTCAATGAATATGTTTCCCTGAATCTCCGGTATCCCCCCTTTTTCATTAAAGCCACCAGCGTTAAGGAAGCCTTTGAGATCATGAAGGAGCAGGATATCGACCTGGTGATAGAGATGCTCAACCTGGGAGAGGATGATGCTTTTTCCCTGGCCAAGCGTATACATAAAAAGTACAGCCAGGTCCCTATCGTGGTACTGACCCATTTCAACCGTGCTGTGAGCCTGCGGCTCCAGAATGAAGATCTGTCGGCCATCGATCATGTTTTCTGCTGGCTGGGCAATGCCGATCTACTGCTGGCCATAATCAAGCTCATCGAGGATAAGATGAATGCCCCCCACGACATTGATGAAGTGGGTGTGCAGTGCATCATCCTGGTGGAGGATTCGGTCAGGTATACCTCCGCCTATCTGCCCGAGCTTTACAGGATCGTGATGCAGCAGACCCGGAATTTTGTCAAGGAAGCCCTGAATGAGCA
>CAZIAU010000724.1:0-2089 GCA_964536755.1 uncultured Bacteroides sp.
GTGCCACACCATCATCCAGGCTGAAGCTCCTCATGGCATCAACCTGGTTCTTCATCAGGGCAATCAGAGGAGAAATTACAATAGCTGTTCCTTCCTTGATAAGTGCAGGGAGCTGGTAGCAAAGAGATTTACCTCCCCCCGTAGGCATCAGGACAAATGTATCATTACCCTTGAGGACATTAATTATAATATCTTCCTGGTTGCCTTTAAAACTGTCAAAGCCAAAGTATTTCTTGAGGTTGCTGTGCAGTATCTCTCTGTAATTCTCCATTATTTTCCTCTTGAAATGACCGGGAAAATTAAAGATAGTATAATTTGAAGTCTGATTCAAGGGGCTCAGTTTTTTTTTATTACTTTGCAAATCCTTAACAAAATAAGAAAATGGCGGAGAAGAAAGAGGCGGAAATGTCTTTCCTTGAGCATCTTGAGGTAATGCGGTGGCACTTGCTTAGGGCCATTGCTGCCATAATAATAATGGCGCTGGTTGCTTTCGTATTCAAGGAAATCGTCTTCGATAAAATTATACTGGCCCCCAAGGAACCGGAGTTCCCCACCAACAGGTGGTTGTGCAGGCTGGGAGAGATCCTGGGACTTAAAAGGATCTGTATCAATCAGAATCCTTTTGATCTTCAGACTGTTAAAATGGCAGAACAGTTTTCAATGCATATCATTGTATCGCTTGTGGCAGGGATTGTAGTTGCCTTCCCCTATATATTCTGGGAATTCTGGCGATTCATTGTCCCCGCTCTTTATGAAAAAGAGAAGAGAACTGCCACCGGGGCGGTTTTTTATACCTCCCTTCTTTTTATACTGGGCGTAGCTTTCGGCTATTACATAATAGCTCCCTTATCTGTCAATTTTCTGGGAAACTACAAAGTGAGTGAAAGCGTGATCAGTGCCCCGACCCTCAGGTCATATGTTTCAACGATAACATCGGTGGTACTGGCTGCAGGAGTTGTATTTCAATTACCCATACTGGTCTATTTCCTCAGTAAAGTTGGTATTGTTACACCGGGATTCCTGAAGAAATACCGCAGGCACTCACTTGTGGTGATTGTTACACTTTCGGCAATTATTACACCACCTGATATTTTCAGCCAGGTGCTGGTGGCACTGCCTCTGATGGTACTTTACGAGATCGGCATTGTAATCAGCAGGAGAATTGTACGCCAGAAGGATGAGGAATGGGAAGCAGGAGAATAGTTTTATTGGCTAATTTTACAGGGCCATGAAGTTACATACACACGATCTTGTAAAAAAATATAAGAACCGGAAGGTCGTTGACCAGGTTTCTGTGGATGTTGAACAGGGTGAAATAGTTGGACTGCTGGGTCCCAACGGTGCGGGGAAGACTACTACATTTTATATGATCGTTGGATTGATAGCACCCTATGAAGGCAATATCATGCTGGATAAGGAGGATATTACAAAGGAACCAGTCTATAAAAGAGCCCGCATGGGAATTGGATACCTGGCCCAGGAAGCATCAGTATTCCGTAAACTTACGGTTGAAGATAATATCCGGGCTGTTCTGGAAATGTCAGATTTCTCCAGGATTGAACAGCGTGACAGGGTTGAATACCTGCTTCAGGAATTCGGCCTCCTCAAGATCAGGAAAAGCCTTGGGATCCAGTTATCGGGGGGGGAGCGGAGGCGTACCGAGATCGCGCGGGCTCTTGCATTAAGCCCGCATTTTATCCTTCTGGATGAACCGTTTGCAGGAGTTGATCCGATTGCCGTTGAAGATATCCAGGAGATTGTAGCCAAATTAAGAGAAAAGAATATAGGCATTCTGATCACGGACCACAACGTTCACGAAACCCTCGCTATTACAGACAGGGCTTATCTGATGTTTGAAGGAGCCATTCTTAAGGCGGGAACAGCGAAACAGCTTGCGGAAGATGAAC
The DNA here is from genome assembly GCA_964536755.1 of uncultured Bacteroides sp. Classification (GTDB taxonomy): domain Bacteria; phylum Bacteroidota; class Bacteroidia; order Bacteroidales. The sequence goes on from CAZIAU010000724.1 coordinate 1,908, forward strand.
AGGTACGAAAAGTTTACCTTGGCCAGAACTTCGAGCTCCGTTAAGTTGGACTCATCTTTGTAATCCGGAAATTTGGATTAAATTTGCGGCAAATTTTGCGGATGTGGCGGAATTGGTAGACGCGCTAGACTTAGGATCTAGTTCCTTCGGGAGTGGGGGTTCGAGTCCCTTCATCCGCACTT
>CAZIAU010000725.1:0-461 GCA_964536755.1 uncultured Bacteroides sp.
AAAAACAGAAAAAATTATTTCCCGGCCACTTCCTTCGCCAGGCTGTTGAGGTCTATCCCTGAGAAGTTTCCGGATGTCATGAGCAGCAGGATGCAGGTGTTCTCTCCAAGGGCTTTCAAATCATTCCTGAGCCTGGCTGAATCGTTGTATACGGTAAGGTTCTCTTTTCCGAAATGTTTTTTCACATCCTCCGGGGAAAGTTCGGGGAGGTGCTTGCGTTTAACCACTTCCGGGTTATAATATACCATTGCATGGTCAGCCTCATCGAGTGAGCCAAAGTACTGGGGTATGTATTCCATGTTGAGGCTGCTGAAGGTGTGCAATTCGAGGCAGGCCACCAGTTTCTCACCACAGTAAGTTTCTTTAAAGGCATTGACCGTCGCTTTCACCTTGGAGGGTGCGTGTGCGAAATCCAGGAACACGGAGCGGTTTTTCCCGCTGGCCAGTAGTTGTTGCCGGCG
>CAZIAU010000725.1:471-2086 GCA_964536755.1 uncultured Bacteroides sp.
TTTCTGGATAGAATGATAGAACTGATGGTCAGCCACACCAAGGTCACGGCATATCAGAAGCGCCCCCTGGATATTCTGCATGTTATGCCTGCCAATCAGTGAAAGAGGCACCGATCCGTAACGGGTTTTCAGTATAAAACGGCCCGAATCCACGGTATGAGGGTGTTCTGCGTAAGGGATCTTCAACAGCGACCAGTGGCTCTTATCAACCACTTCCCCCAGAACGGGATCGCCGTCGAAATAGAATACCTTGCCTCCGCCGGTAGCGATTTCAAGAAATTTCCCGAACTGTTTTTTATAGCATTCAAATGTTTTGAACACATTCATATGATCCCATGCGATACCCGATAAAAGTGTCATATGTGGATGATATAAATGGAACTTAGGTCTGAGATCAATGGGCGAGGAGAGATATTCGTCTCCTTCCAGGATAATATATGGAGCATCTTCGGTAAGTTTGACCATGGTGTCAAATCCCTCGATCTGCGAGCCAACCATATAGTCGAAGTCTTTTCCCTGGTCCCGAAGCACATGCATGACCATTGCGGTTATGGTGGTTTTTCCGTGGCTCCCGCCTATCACCACCCTCTTTTTATTCAGGCTTTGTTCATAAAGGTATTCCGGGAACGAGTATATCCTGATCCCCAGTTCCTGGGCTCTTTTCAATTCCGGATTAGACTTCCTGGCATGCATCCCCAGGATCACGGCATCAAGCCCTGAATGGATTCTCCCGGCATCCCAGCCATCTTTTTCCGGTAAAATGCCGTAATTCCGGAGCCTTGTGCGGGAAGGTTCAAATATCTCATCATCAGATCCACTTACAGTGAAGCCCTTATTATGAAGTGCAATGGCCAGATTGTGCATCACCGCTCCCCCGATGGATATGAAATGGATATTCATTTTATTGGTTTCAGAATTCAGAAAATGGGGTACGATCATAAAAATAAAAGATTATTCAGGTGTTTCTTCGGGAACTTATTAACTTTTGCGGCCGGTTAAATGACATCCGGCCTGGTAATTCTGGTAAACATGAAAACAGCTGTTCTTCCATGCGGTCACCTGAATGTTCAGGTTGATGAAATGTTCAATCATCTACCAGGGGAGAGGATAGCAAATCATTACCAAACGGACAACAGGGGGAATATGAAAATATCCATGAATGCACTGGTTATAGCTGAGGGGAATCAGCTGGTTCTGGTAGATCCGGGTTGTGCCGAATTCCTTCCCTCAAGGCTTGCTGACAGCTATGGGCTGGAAATTCCTGTTTCGATGGAAGAGGAACTGGACAGAATTGGATATACAAAAGACCAGGTTACAGATGTAATTTTTACCCATCTTCACTTTGATCATGGCAGCGGAGCCTTTGAACGGGTACCGGGGATGATCCGTAAAAGGTTCCCAAATGCTGTATACCACGTATTAAAGGAGCATTTCGATTATGCTGCAAAGAGAAATCGAAAGGAATCCAGCTCCTTTTTTACTATGTTCTTCAGGTATATAGACAAAGTCAGCTGGCTGGAAGAATGGGAATGGGAATGGATAGATTTTGAAATATTCGACGGACATACAAAAGGTATGGTGGTGCCCAGAATAAAGGCTCCGGAGAGGGATATTT
>CAZIAU010000726.1:0-2085 GCA_964536755.1 uncultured Bacteroides sp.
ATCCCAAGATCCTCGAACCTTCCGGCCCGGCTCCTCTGATCACCCGTCATCACTCCCCTTGCCAGTCTGCCTACTTCCAGGGCATGCTTCCGGGGAACCACAATAACCCCATCACCGTCGGCAACGATCAGGTCCCCGGGGAAAACAGTAACACCACCACAATTAATGGGAAAATTATACGATTCCAGTATCAGCCTGCCCGGCCGGATCCCCCTTGTACTGTATCCATTCCGGCAATAGACTGGTATTTTTTTAGTTTTAATGATCTCATCGGTATCCCGGGCGCCCCCGTTGGTAATAGCGCCCACGAATCCGGCAGTTGCCCAGCGAAGACTGTTATTTGAACCGATGTTGCCACAATCTTCTATGCCATTTACATCAAAGACCACCACATCGCCCGGTTTTCCCGCACTTACCCAGCCACCATCCGGTGCTCTTCCATATTGTTCGCTCTTCCACTCTTTTGCATCCTCCACACTGTCAAAGGAGCCCTGTCCCACGCGCACGTCCGTCGGGACCCATCTAACGGTGACGGCAAATCCGGTAATCCGGTGTGAGAAACCGTCCACATCCCGCCACAGGGGTCTTATATCTTTATCCATCAGTCCTATATCCTGGAGGCCGATCAGGTCCATCCCATCCAGTACATCAGTCACCCTGAGATCCTTGTAAAGGTCCAGGATCTCCTGCCGGGCCTGATCAGAATTGTCAAAAGACCTGTTTTCAAGGTACCTCACACCCTCAGGGGTGATCAATTCCTGTCCCGTTAGAGTACAGGTAAAAATCGCAAGGATAATTCCTGCCAAGTAGTTTCTTGTTGTCATAACTAGTAATTTATTGGTCCATAATTTTATGAGAATGGTTAAGATACGAAAAGCAGGAAATAATATTCAGGAATGTTTTAAGTTTCTATTATTTTTTTGTGGAAAATATATTAGTTAATTTAGAAAACTATGAACGAATCAATCCATAAGTTTGCAAAAATCGGGTTAATTCATTTTATGGCTTATCCCTCAACCATTAAAGGCGAAGGACCCATAGAAGAGACGATCCGGAAAATTGTCGTTGACGATTATTTTGATGTAATAGAAATAACCTGGATCAAAGACACGGCTGCAAGAGCCAGGGTAAAGAAAATGCTCCAAACGTCTCACCTGACTGTGGCTTACGGAGCACAGCCCCGGCTACTTACCACAGGGCAGAATATTAACAACCTGGATGAATCGAAACGTCTGACTGCAGTCTCAAACCTTAAGGAAGGAATTGACGAAGCGTATGAAATGGGAGCTGTCGGACTGGGATTCCTGAGCGGGAAATACCAGGAAGAGAAGAAAGAAGAGGCATACCAGGCACTGGTCAGATCGACCCGGGATATCTGTGCTTATGCCCGTTCGAAGGGTAATCTGAAAATAGCACACGAAGTATTCGACTATGACATTGATAAACGCGCACTGGTAGGCCCTGTTGACCTGGCAAAAAGGTATGCCGGGGAGATATGCGAAGAGTTCGATAATTTTGGTCTCCTGGTGGACCTGAGCCACCTGCCAATCCTGCATGAGTCTGCCCGTCAGTCGCTTATTCCTGTTAAGGACTATATCATACATGCCCATATGGGTAACTGCGTTATGAAAGATCGCGGCGATCCGGCTTACGGAGATGCCCATCCCCGGTTTGGTTATCCGGGAGGTGAGAATGATGTTGAGGAGCTGGTAGAGTACCTTAAGGTCCTCATGGAAATAGGATACCTTGATCCGGATAACCGCCGGATATTGAGTTTTGAAGTCAAACCTGTGGGCGATGAGGATCCCGATATTGTGGTTGCAAATGCAAAACGAGTATTGAACCTGGCCTGGGCCATGTTATAAAAGAGATTATGAAAATAGTAGTATTAGACGGTTATACACTGAATCCGGGTGATCTGAGCTGGGATGGTTTAAAGGAATTTGGCCACGTGGCTGTATACGACCGCATAGGTTTTGACCCGGATATAGTGGTTGAAGCAATTGGTGATGCTGAAATTATTTTTACCAATAAAACCCCCATATCAAAATCAGTTCTGGATAAAGTGCCATCTGTAAGATATAT
>CAZIAU010000727.1:0-2084 GCA_964536755.1 uncultured Bacteroides sp.
CTATATTGGGTTATTATGGAGAGATTTATTAATAGATTTCTTTCGCCCAAATCCAACCTTTAGCGAGAAAAACACTTTTTCATCGTATCCGTCCTACCAACCCATCTTTCTTTACAGCCGGTGAGTGTGTAGATTTGGCGCATGAGGAAAATCCAAAGACACACCCAGGAGGAGATGTACGCTCACATCGAGGCTTGTAAGAACAGTGGTCAATCACAAAAGCTCTATTGCGAACAGGCAGGCCTGGCCATTACAACATTCCAGTACTGGGCAAAGAAATACCGGGAGGAATATACGGAAGAGGAATCATCAGAGATTACACCTGGTTTTATTCCGGTAAAGGTTCAGCCAGATCCTGAGATGGATCAGTTAGGGGTTACCCATCAGCTGCATTTTCTTTTTCCCAATGGAATACAGGTAATGTGTCCTGAGAGTGTTCAGCCAGAAGTACTAAGAACACTGCTAAACCCGTAGCTATGTTTGCCCTGACTGCTGACAATACCTTTCATCTTTACAGTCATTCCACAGATATGCGCAAGAGCTTTGATGCCTTGTCCGGTTTGGTACGCAATAATCTGGGAAGCAATCCCACGGGTGGGGAGGTATTTATTTTCATCAATAAGCGTCGAGATAAGATCAAGCTGCTGCATTGGCAAGGATCCGGATATCTGTTATATTACAAGCGTTTGGAAAAGGGAACCTTTGAACTACCCCGTTACGATGCCTCGATTGGAAGTATCACACTGAGTTATGCGCAAATGGTCATGATCATGGATGGATTATCGATAAAAAATCTTCAAAAGCGCATCCGCTTCACTCCTGATGTAGCCCCTGTAAATCAAGGATAACGAGCAATTTTTTTGTACTGTTTTTTTTAAGATTTTGACACTTATTTTGTGAATAATTATCCTTGCTTTTTCTTCGCTAACCCGCTGTATTTCTATAGTTTTGACACATGTCAAAGGCGCTGGAAAATATGACTAAGGAGCAGCTTCAAACACTGGTTTTGGAGCAACAAAAAAAGGTCCGGGCCATATCGAAGGAGAAAGAGGTTTTTAGGCTTCAGGCCCAGTCAGTGGAGCTGAAGAATGATCAACTTGAGAAGCTCATCCAGACCACAGAGCAGGAAGTATTAGCTGCACAGAAAAAGATCCAGGTTAAAGAGCAGGAAATCCAGGTCATCTCAGATGAGAAAGAAGCACTGCTGAAGAAGCTCCAGGATATGCTGGAGAAGTTCAGTATGATGAAGTTCGAGCTTTCCCAGCTAAAGCGTTTGGTTTTTGGGTCAAAACGTGAGCGTTTTGTATCCGGGGCTGAGGACTCTCAGATGAGCCTGCCCTTTGATGTCGAAACCGCAAGCCAGGAAGAAAACAGTAAGCCTGCCACGGAAGAAGTCTCTTCCTTCCAGCGTCGCAAAAGAGAGAACCATCCCGGTCGCCTGGCCCTTCCGGATCATCTTCCCGTGGAGGAGATAATCATAGAGCCTGAGGAAGATGTTACAGGGCTGAAGTGTATTGGCCATGAGGTCACCGATGAACTGGAATACCAGCAGGCCATTCTGAAGATCAACCGCTTCAAGCGGCCCAAGTATGCCAGGGAGGAGAACGAAGGTGTAATCTGTGGTGATCTGCCAACACGGCCAATAGATAAAGGCATCGCTGGTCCCGGCCTGCTGTCTCATATCCTTGTCAGCAAATATGTTTACCATCTTCCATTCTACAGGCAGTCTCAACGTTTTAAAACTGAACACCAGATTGATATCCCTCGCTCAACGATGGGAGGATGGCAAGGTTCAATAGCCAACCTGCTACAGCTCTTATATGAAGAACAAAAGCGACAGGTCCTCGGGCAAGGCTATCTTCAGGTGGACGAAACACCGATCCAGGTGCTTGATCCAAAGAAGAAAGGAACGACCCACAGGGGATACTACTGGGTGTACTACTCTCCTATACAACGTATGGTTCTGTTCGATTACCAGGAAGGCCGTGGCCGGGAGGCCCCTATAAAATTATTATCAGATTTTAAGGGTTACCTCCAAACCGATGGGTACAAGGTATATGATTGGTTTGGCAAACAGAAGGATA
>CAZIAU010000728.1:0-2084 GCA_964536755.1 uncultured Bacteroides sp.
AGTTTGTTCCACTTTGCCCTCTTTTACTATGATCAGCTCTTCCATGTCGGTATGAACATGGCTTCCGTGGGGGGCATTTCCGGGATTTAAGGTAGTCACATGTATTTCTAAATAAGGGAGCGCATTCGTGTATCCTTCTAAAACTTGCCGCTTTTCACCTGAATTGGTTTTTACTGCCTCCAAATCGTTCCAGTCATATACATATGTTTCAAGTTTTTCAAGGTCCTGGGACAGACCATAAGAGCCTGATATAACCATTGCAAGTGTCAATGTTAAATATTTCATGCTATTTTCTTATTTTAATCCAATATTGCATTAATCGTACTTCGTTGGCCAAAGATAGTGGATTTGAATCTTCCGGGAGCCGGAAAGTGAAAATTTAACTCCAGCCTCAATACTCTGCCAGTTTTTGTATTTTTAACTGATTATCAGATATGATTGCGATCAAGGTCAAGAATTGAAGAACCACAGCGAACAAAGAATATTAATTGAAGTAATAATCGCCACATGAATTGCCACAAGAAATTATTCATTAACCGGACCATTTATCGGCTGCTTGCCCCGGCCATACTGGCTTCTGTAATTGGCTCGGGAAATTTACCTGCCCAGGAGGCATCTCCTGGTCACCCGGATTTTTCCAGCTATGAGAAAAAATCAAGTTGGGAAGTACCTGCGGACCTGGTGGAAAGATTATCGGCCAGGCGCCCAAATAATTTTGATGAGGCCCTGGTGCCGGAATACACGCTGCCCGATATCTTTACACTGAAAAGTGGTGAGAAGGTCACAAATACCCGGGTATGGGAACTAGAACGCCGCGAAGAACTTCTTGACCTCTTCAGGAGCCAGGTTTACGGTAATGCACCTCCCAGGCCCGATAATCTCAGTTTCCGGGTAATCGAGTCCAACCCTGAAGCTCTTGAAGGAAAAGCTACACTCAAAAGAGTAGCCCTGGAATTCCAGGTACAGGGGGAGGATTTCTCAATCCCCCTTACCCTGTTCATCCCCAACGACCGAAAGGAAAAAGCGCCGGTCTTCCTGCTGCTCAGCCACAGGGACAGCGAAAATACCGATCCGGATCGTAAGGTCAGATCGGATTTTTGGCCGGTTGAATATGTGATCGGTCGAGGTTATGCTATTGCTGCTATCAACGTTGCCCTTGATGTGGATCCCGACAAACCGGAGGCGGAAACAGGTATTCGAAAATTTTACCAACAACATTACCCGAATCCGGGTACCCTTACCTGGGGAACTATATCTGCATGGGCATGGTCCGGGTTTCGTGCCATTGATTACTTCGGGACCGATCCGGATATCAATAGTGAGCAGATAGCCGTAATAGGGCATTCGCGCGGAGGGAAAACCGCCCTGTGGGCGGGTGCCCAGGATAAGAGAATAGCGCTCACATGTTCCAACGATGCAGGTGAAGGAGGCCCTGCACTCAGTCATCGCCTGCTTGGGGAATACGTTTCTAACCTGAATTCAAATTTCCCCCACTGGTTTACCGATAATTATAATGCCTACTCGGGCAAAGAGCTCTCTATGCCCTTCGATCAGCATATGGCCGTCGCCCTTGTTGCCCCGCGGGGCTATCACGGGGGGGATGCCTCAGAGGATCTCTGGGCCGATCCCCGGGGTTCATGGCTCTCGCTGCTGGAGGCTTCAGAAGTATGGGAGATGTATGGAAATATCGAGCCGATGAAGGATGAAATGCCACTGGTAAATGACCTTCTTCTGAATGGCCCTCTTGCCTACCACATGCGCGAAGGGGGGCATAACCTCACCCTTTTCGACTGGAAGCTCTACCTCGACCATGCGGATGCGCTCTTCGGAAAGGAGCAGAAGGCCGGCATTTATTGTTTACCGCTAATGGTTGGGGAGGTGAGCCGTGAAGGTGCGATTTTTCAGTCCCGTTTATGTGCCCGCCAAATCCTGGTCTATGATGATATTCATAGTGCAGACGGGATATACCGCACAGACATGCCGGGAGCAAAAGGTTTTGCCAGGTTTGAGATTTCAAAGGACCGGTCCTTTTCAAAGTCAACAAAAACGGACTGGCTCGAAGCTGATGGAAAAGGCGATTATAT
>CAZIAU010000729.1:0-2080 GCA_964536755.1 uncultured Bacteroides sp.
CCGGGTGTATAGAGGACTTTCACCTCCTAGTAACTGCGCCATGCCGGGCGCACCACAAAAAAGCTGTCCGCCGGGAGGACGGACAGCTTACTCAACTAACCCTGAAACTAAACCTAACTGCCTGCTATTGCTTCTCTCTTTTTATCTTCTTTACCTTTTTTATAGGAAATGATTACGGGAACAAATCTATTCCAGATTATAGTTACATTGATTTAAAGGATGTTAAAGATTGTTAAAACGCTTCGGGTGAACCGGATCGGTATCCTATCTTTGAAAAATGAGCCGTACAGTTCTATGGATAATGACCATTTTTTTAAGCCTGGCCATGGTTGCTCTTATGCTTGTTCAGGCATACTGGATCAAAAGCTCCATTAAATCGGAAGAGAACCAGCTTGGTCTGGTGGTAAACCAGGTCTTTTCAGAAATCTCCGATGAACTGATCCAGAATGAGACCTTTATGCATATTCTGGAAGAGATCCGTCCCCCGTTGGTCCAACATCGCAGCAAGGCTGTCTGGAACTTCCATATAGATGCACGGAGCTCATACAACGATGCATTCCAGGATGATACCGGGTCCACAGAGGAAAATATTTTCTACACTCCCCCCCCTCAGTCGCTCATTAATCAGAAAACTCAAATGATCGACGATTCGGTACTGATCATACTGGGTGAAGATGAGCTTCAGCAGGATACCATCCTGATCTCTGCCATGAAGACAGATCAGATCCGGGCAGAACTTAATAAGAGCCTGATGGAGAAGGAAATCTTTGTGGATCATATAGTCAGAAAAATGCTGATGGAAGAGGAGGGCCTGGAAGATAAAATTTCCAAAAAGCAGATTGAAACATTACTGAAAGGGAAGCTTTCGGACCGGGGGATCAATATGCCTTTCGAGTACGCAGTGTATGAGGAAGGGAAGAAACCGATATTCCAGTCAGATCATTTTAATGAATATGAACAGTACAGGTATTTCCGTTCCACACTCTTCCCGGGAGGAGTATTGAACAGGGCCACGCTGATAAGTATCTATTTTCCGGACGAAAGAAAGCACATGATCAGTTCAATGGGCATACTGGGGGGGACTTCATTACTTATCACCCTTATTGTAGTGATGCTTTTTTCACTGGCACTTTATATTATCTTCAAACAGAAACGCCTTTCTGAACTGAAAAACGATTTCGTGAACAACATGACCCATGAATTGAAAACACCCATATCCACAATCAGTCTGGCGTCTCAGATGCTTAATGACCGGAGCATTCCTGATGAGCAGAAAAACCTGTCACAAATATCACGTATTATACAAACCGAAAGCAAACAGCTTGGCTTCCAGGTTGAGCGTGTATTACAGATGGCAATTTTTGATCATGGTCAGCTTAAGCTGAAAACTGAGGAACTGGATGTGCATGACATCATTGAAACTGTGGCTCAGAATTTTCTGCTCCAGCTGGATCGTCGCTCCGGCAAGCTTGATTTTCTGCCCGAGGCTGAGGAGGTGGTAATTGAAGGAGATGCCATGCATATAACCAATGTGGTATCGAACCTTATTGAAAATGCCATGAAATATACCAGCAGGACCCCGGAGATCCGGATCGCAACAAGGAATGAAAATGGCAACATCATAATTTCGGTCAGCGACAACGGGATCGGTATCAGCAAGGAGGACCAGAAACGGATTTTCGACAAATTCTACAGGGTCCCAACAGGAAACATACACAATGTTAAAGGCTTCGGCCTGGGACTCAGTTACGTAAAACTGATCATTGAACACCATAATGGAACGATCGGTTTAAAAAGTGAGCCAGATAAAGGTTCAACGTTCTTTATTCAATTACCTTTACTGATAAAATAACAATTCCCCTTATGAACGAAATCAAGAACAGGATCCTTCTGGCTGAAGATGATGAGAATCTGGGGTCCCTTCTCCAGGAATATCTGCAGGCTAAAAACTATGAAACCGATTGGGTCACAAACGGGGAGAAAGCATTCAGGCATTTTGAGCAGTTTCATTACGACCTCTGCCTGCTGGATGTCATGATGCCGGTCAAAGACGGATTCACACTTGCTTCTGAAATCAGGA
>CAZIAU010000730.1:0-2076 GCA_964536755.1 uncultured Bacteroides sp.
TTTGGAACAGGCAACCTCGAATGCAAGGGGTTTTGTGGTGATGGTATGAATACATAATCTGTCCAGGTTCTTGATTTCAGTTGCCATATAAAACGTTTAGATGTACAGACCCTCCACACATCCGAAGAATGTGTAGTATTTTTCATGTTTCAATATTCTCGACAGATTCAGCGCGACTTCCCGCATATGGTAATCACCCCACATGCTGGACTCTCCATGGGCAGCACGCTTGCTGTCGGGTTTATGATCCCATGCATTGGGTTCATGATAGATGGTATGCAGCAGGATACCCTGGTGACTGCTCCCTGTACTCAGATAAGGTTCGTCCAGGAGAGCATTCATCACAGTAAGACCGGCCTGAAAATATTTTTTACCCAGTTTGGGATTTTTCCTTCCCAGATACCTGCCCAGTCGAAGCAATCCCTGTGCTCCAATGGCAGCTGCCGAACTGTCGACCGGTTCATGTTCGTTGAACGGATCAGCCTTCCGTTCAAAAAGCCTCTCTATCTTATGAATCGAAGGTGCCCCTGTGTCCCAGTAAGGGACCCCGTCAACCGGAGTATTATCAATGTAGAAATCACAGGTCGCTGTTGCCGCCTCGAGCATAAAATGTTCTATATCCCTTTTACCGCCGTAATTTTCCAAAGTTTCTGCGGGGAGCAGATCTATCAGTTCCAGTTCCTCGGCAAAACCGCACATGGCCCAGGCCAGACCCCGCGTCCACGTAGTATAGCCGCTGAATCCCTGCTGTGCATTGGGGCACCTGTAATTACCATCTTTCACATTAAAGATGCTCTCGTGGGCCGTCCTTCCCCTCACGTCATAGGCATCCCTGCCCCTTCCGTAATAGACCGAATAGTCAGCCGTGGCCCTGGCATGCTGAAAGGCTCTTGCCAGGAGGTCTATTTTAACATCGCCTTCCCCCTGGGGAACATGTCCGAGGAGATAACTGACCATAAGCACACGGACCGTGCGGATGGTGTCCACGAACAGTGAATGGGGACCATTAAAGGAATAGATAAAACCGCCCTCTTTTGTTTTTGTCCATCTTCCGGCCTGAACAGCACCGCTTATTTTAAGAGCAAGTTCATAGAAATTTCTCTCCCACCTGTCCGGAGCTATTTTTGATTCAAGCATCAGCCGGAGCAGATTACCGTAGGTGCTGAGGTTATTGAAGCCATGGTCATGAACACCTGTGTGGCTCACATGGGGCGCCATCTTTTTTACAGTGTTTTCCCTGCCGTAATCCAGGAAGTATTCGTCCCCTGTAACATCATATTGCAATATGGCAGATCCGTACTGGAAACCCTGGGTCCACTCTGTCCAGCCCCTTGTTGAGTATTTTCCCTCAATGGTAAATACAGGGGAGCCTTTGCTTTTATCGTATTCTTTTTCAATCAATCGGATCTTTTCGCCGGACAGGGTCCAGAACTTTTCAAGTTTGCCTTCCAGTTGCTGAGGTTGCAGGTCAAATTCAATTTTCATAGGCTGGAGTCATTGAATATTAAGCAGTTAATAATTTATGCCTGGCAATGAATTCCCGGTCAATTTCCACCCCCAGGCCCGGACCTGAAGGAACTGTAATCACACCCCCGGTGCTTTCAAGACTTGAAGTGGCACACTCCAGGGGAATACTATCGTTAAAACCCTTGAATTCATGATAGGGGCCTGCATTGGGTATGGCCGAAACGAAATGCATCATGTACAAATAACCCAGTCCGGAGCCTGAAATATGGGGAACGCAGGGCATCCCGAAAGCCTCAGCCATTCTTGCGACCTTCATGGAGCGTATCATTCCGCCGAAGTAGAACATGTCGGGTTGCACTATATCAAGTGCCCGGTTGCCTATAAGCCACCTGAAGTTCCGCAAACTGGGCTCCTGTTCACCTCCTGCAATTGGAACTTTCAGCGCATCGGTCACCTCTTTCGTCTCCTCATACCAGTCAAAAGGGACCGGTTCTTCGAAAAAATCATAGTTATACTCTTCAATGATCCTGCCTATCCTGATGGCCTCAGCGGCATCGTATGATCCGTTGGAGTCGGCATAAATGGTCATTTCATCCCCGAATGCTTCCC
>CAZIAU010000731.1:0-2075 GCA_964536755.1 uncultured Bacteroides sp.
TGCGGTTGTGGTCGATTTTTCTCATCAATAATAAACAGTGGCCGGTAGGCCTGGTAAGGATGAAAGCAAACTGAACACCAATATTTCGATTGATAATACATTTGTGAATTTGCTTATATTCTTACCCGCAAAGAGTGGGCAAATGCTGAATAATTCCCGGAACAGATTTTGGCGGATTTTTTGATTCCTCTTAAACGGAGGCTTATGTCGTTTAGAGGTTGGTGTTTATTTTTAAGGACGATTTTGTCAATATAGATCAGTTGGCGCCTCATTCTGCATTATTGAAATGCAATAGAATAGTTCAAAAAATATGACAAAATCTTGGGAAGGGGATGCTGAATGCTTTTGCCTACAGAAGAGAGGCTATTAGATTTTGGCGCAGGTTTTTGCATTGAGGGGCTGGATTTGCTTTTTGCTTTTGCATACCTTAGATAAGCAATAATATTTCAATACAAAAGCAAAGTGCAAATGAAGGGCAGAGCGAAAACTGTGACAAAGTCTAATAATGTGGGATAGAGCGGAAGACGTGAGGTGGAGCACTTGATAGGTTGTGCCAGATTTTAGAGGATCCGGGGAGGGTACCTATTGGGACGTAGAAATAAATTAAGCTTGCGGCATGAAATATTTCGTGTATATCCGGAAATCGATCGAAGATGAAGAGCGTCAGGTCATGTCCATGGAAGCACAACGGGCAGAGATAAATGAATTTGCCCGGAGGGAGGGCCTGGACATTGCCAGGATCTTCGAGGAAAGCAAGAGCGCTAAAAAGCCTGGACGGCTTATATTCAATAAATTGATCTCCGCCATTCATGAGAAAAAGGATCCGGTTGGAATCATTGCCTGGCATCCCGACCGGCTTGCCAGGAACAGTGTGGATGGGGGGCAGATCATTTATCTGATCGATATGGGGAAGATCGCCTCCCTGAAATTCCCCACCTTCTGGTTCGAGCCCACACCGCAAGGTTTATTTATGTTACAGGTAGCTTTCGGACAGTCCAAATACTACAGCGATAATCTGTCAGAAAATGTGCGTAGGGGGATTCGCCAAAAAATCAGGCGGGGAGAATGGGCTACCAGGGCACCGATTGGCTACGTGAATAACTCGCGAACCAGGAACATTGAGCCCGATCCTGTCAAATCAAGGATCGTGAATCGGGGCTTTAAAGAATTCGCTGAGGGCAGACACTCCCTTGAATCGCTCCGGCACCGCCTGTATTTTTTAGGGCTGATGAGCAGCGTGGGAAAGCCCCTGGTAAAAGGGATAGTGCATAAAATGCTTACAAATCCTGTCTACATTGGTTTGATTCCCCATAAAGGCGAGCTGCATAGAGGGACATTTCAGCCCATTGTGCGAAAGGAAGTGTGGGACAGGGTTCAGAAGGAACTGAAACGCCGGTCTAAGCCAAGGAAGACTAAGGAAGGACACAACTTTCCCTTCACTGGCCTGTTGGTGTGTGGGGAGTGTGGGTGCATGATTACTGCCCAGTATGCCAAGGCCGGGAAGTACACTTATTACCGCTGTTCAAAGAAACGCGGCCGCTGTACCCAGCCCTATGTGAACAGCATTTCACTTGAGAATCAGCTGAAGGCAAAGCTGGAAGCCATCGCGCTACCCAACCACTGGGCTGAAATCATAAGGGCTGAAATGGAGAGCATGATGCAAAAAGAGTCGAAGGAGCAACACTCTTTTTCCCAAAATCTTACTCACCGGATCACTGATCTGGACGCATGGATCGATAAGCTGATCAATACTTACCTGGAAGGACTTATCGGTAAGGATACATTCCTCAGAAAGAAGAATGAATTATTGGAACGAAAGGTGGAGTTTCAGGAACAACTGGATGATTTTGGGAAAAAGGGTTTGGTCTGGGTCGAACCGGTAAGGGGGTGGCTGGAGGCTGCTCAGCTGGCCGGAAAGCTGGCTTCCTCTCAAGATCTTTCCGAGATTAAATACTTTATCAGAAAAATCGGGTCGAACCGCTGCTTGCTGGACAGGGAGGTTCATTGGGAGGTGCCTTTGCCGTTTAGACGGATCTCCGAATACCGCAGCCGGTATGGGATCGGAGCGGGGTCAG
>CAZIAU010000732.1:0-2075 GCA_964536755.1 uncultured Bacteroides sp.
GCCAACTATACCAACCTCCGGTTTGGGAAATACACCTTCATGGTGAAGGCTACCAATAATGATGGAACATGGAATGAGCAACCCGCTTCCATATTTATCCATATACTTACCCCATTCTGGCTAACCTGGTGGGCTTTCCTGATCTATATTGCAACATTTGTGCTGGGGATTCGTTATTTCACACGATATTCAGTCATAAATATCGCCACAAAAAAGGAGCTTTACCTGGAGAATGAGCATAACCAGCGGTTGCATGAACTGGATATGCAGAGAACCCGTTTTTTTATTAATATATCCCATGACCTGAGAACGCCACTAACGCTTATAACCGGTCCCCTTGAGGATATTATCAGAGAAATGAAGGAGAGTTCTGCAATTAAAGATAGGTTGGAAATGGTGAGCCGCAGTGCAAAACGATTAAAATACCTGGTCGAGCAGCTCCTGGATATAAGAAAGGTGGAAACCGGCAAACTGGAGCCGCATCCGGGGAAAATTGAGATCGTGGAATTTATTCGGTCAGAAGCCAGGCACTTTGAAGGAGCAATAAGGGATAAGGGACTTGGATTTCGATTTACCAGTGATGAGGACCGGATTGATGCCTGGCTGGATCAGGATATGATCGGTAAGGTCATTTTTAACCTGCTTTCCAATGCTATAAAATATACCGATAAGGGAGAAATAACTATCCATATAGAGCGGAGCCTCTCTGATGAGATCACTGGATTGCCCGGATTAGTTAATGTGGATGAATTTATACGGATTGATGTACAGGATTCAGGGAGAGGCATGTCAATTGAGAAAAGTAAACGGATCTTTGAACGTTTTTACCAGGATCCAGACGAGAAGGGGAAAGGATACGGTATCGGACTGTCTCACAGCAAGGACCTGGTTGATGCACATCATGGCCACCTATATGTGAGCAGTACAACAGGGCAGGGTACAACTTTTACCCTCTACTTGCCCATCTATACTGAAACTGAACAGACTGTCCATATTGAAACCGTCGCGGAAGAAAGCCTGCCGGTTATCCGGCCGGATCCATCAACTGAAATGCAGGTTCCGGAAGAAAATCGGGAGAACAGAGGTGAAAAACGCATTCTCCTGGTGGAGGATAATATTGATTTAAGGAGCTATTTAAAAAACGGACTTGAAGAGAGGTATCAAATTTCTGAGGCGGCTGACGGGGAAGCCGGATTTTCGATCGCCATGCGGGATTCACCCGATCTGATAGTCAGCGACGTGATGATGCCAAGGATGGATGGAGTTGAATTTTGCCGAAAGCTGAAGACCCATGTGCAGACCAGTCATATCCCGGTCATCCTGTTAACTGCCAGGGTTGACGCAGAAACAAAGTATAAGGGTATTGAAACCGGTGCAGATGATTACATCTCCAAACCTTTTGAGATGGAGTATCTCTGTCTCAGAATTAAGAATATTCTGAAGACCAGGGAGCATCTGCGGAACCTGTTTCAGAAGAATATTGAACTTGAGCCCTCTGCGGTTACAGTATCATCGGCCGATGAGAATTTCCTGAAAAAGTTACTGGAAACCATTGAAGAGGGTATTTCAGAGTCTGAATTCAATGTTGAATCCATGGAGCAGGAGATGGGCATGAGTCATACCAACTTTTACAGGAAAGTAAAGAGCCTTACGGGGCAATCGGGTAAAGAGTTGTTACAGAATATGAGATTAAAAAGGGCTGCGCAGCTGATCTCACAGCAAAAACTGAGGATTTCGGAAGTAGCCTACATGACAGGATTTACCAATCCAAAATATTTCAGCAAGTGCTTTAAGGAGAAATACGATGTTAGTCCGTCTGATTACCTGAATTAGGCGGGCGCAATTAAATTTTTTAATCATCATTTAAGAAACCAAACAATGAAAGTATCAAGTAAAGGGCTTATCATTTTAACAGCTACCATCTTATTGATCGGATGTAAGAATGCCAGCAGGCAATCCTCTGAAATTACCCCGAAAAAACCAAATATTGTAATCATCTATATGGATGATCTGGGATACGGGGATGTGAGCGCATACGGGGCCACGGAGATCAGTACACCAAATATTGATCAACT
>CAZIAU010000733.1:0-629 GCA_964536755.1 uncultured Bacteroides sp.
CAGGACTTCGACGTCAACAGTAAAGTCTTTCCTGTTGGCCCGGTCAAGCATAGGTATAATCACCACCTGTGCCCGGTCCACATCAGGTATTATCTTCACCTCTTTTATATAAGCCTCTGACGATACTGCTTCTAGCCAGACAGTTTGCCAGATACCGCTGACCGGCGTATACCATATACCCTGTTGGTTAAGCTGTTGTTTACCCCTTGGTTGTTCTCCCGCACTGGAAGGATCATCCACGGCGACCACAATTTCCTGCATACCCGATTCATTTAAATAGGGCGTTATATCGAATGAAAACCTGTCATATGCCCCTTTGTGGGAACCGACAAGTGCCCCGTTTATCCATACGGTTGCAGACCAGTCCACCGCTTCAAAATTGAGAATGATCTTTTTCGATGACCGTGGTCCCTTAAGTTTGAAATTTGTTCTGTACCACAATCTGTCATCGGGAGTAAATACCATCCCAACTCCCGAAAGCGCAGATTCTATGCAAAATGGAACCAGGATTCTCCCCTGGTATTTTTCAGGTGCGGGTTTGTTCCGGGGAAGAACTGAATACTCCCACAAACCATTCATATTCTCCCAGTCATCTCGTTCAAGCTGTGGCCTGGGATAATCCTGCCAGA
>CAZIAU010000733.1:639-2069 GCA_964536755.1 uncultured Bacteroides sp.
TCAAGGGATTCACCCCATGTGGTCATAATCCTGTTTCCTGCAGGACTCCATTGCTGTGAATAGATGAACTGCAGGCCCAGAATGAGGAGAATGGATAATACTATTTTTTTCATTCGTTCAGTATTTTATGTTTTATTGGATTTTTCAGGTATATGATTATAGTTCTGCATGAAAACATTCTTCGTGAACCACATTACCATTTACATCGCAATGCTGAAAAATAATGATCGCCCTGTTATCTAACCGGGTCACTTTTCCGGCAAGGTATCCTCCTTTTACCCTCAGGAAACGATGTTCCGGTCTTAGGTCCGACTGATCCCACCCCTTGGCATGCACATCAGAACCGGCACCGCAGCTAAATTCCCAAAGGTTTGTTCCTTCAGGATGGGTTACGTATTGCCAGTGCCGGTCACCATTACATATGAATACATTATCAAACCGGTTCAGAAATTGCCTGATCTCCTCACCTTCCGTAGTAAAGTCCTTATTGGAATAATTATCATGCTTGTTTTCACGATCGGGCCCGAGTATGGGGGTTGGAGTAATGACAATTTTAAAGGTAGCATCTGAGGCTTCAAGTGTCTGGAAAAGCCAATCCTTCTGGATTTGACCCCAGATAGTTTTATCCGGGCCATCTTTCATGCGGTTGGAGCTCCTATAATTTCTTCCCTCCATAATCCAGATCTGCAGATCTTTGCCCCAGCGAATAGTTTTATAGGGCAACGGGTTTGAAGGGAATTGTTCTTTATCGAAGATCTCGAGTCCCCGTTCAAAGGAGACCGTTCCGTATTTCATACCCGGATAAGCATCGTTTCTCAGGACATCATGATCATCTTTCATAAAATAGGTGGTGACCTCTGTATAGAATTGACGCTGATACGGGAGTGCAAACAGACGATCCCATTTAAACCGCATTAATTCTTCTGTCATGGCCCAGGGATTAGGTTTATCGTAGTATTCAACATCCCCTGTATGAACGTAGAAATCAGGCACCAAGGCAAGCATGGATGGGTATATTTCATGCCCGTTTACCCTGTCATCTCTTCGGTTGAAATCGTGGCAGGTAACTATACAAAACCTGGTTTCATCTATGGTTTCTGCATCCGGAGGAGTAATAAATGTTCCGGAGACAGTATCGGATACAGCAGCATCTCCGTTATTTCGCGCAAAAATTTCGAGCTTGTATCTTGTATTGGGTTCAAGTTCTGTCAGTTTCCACTGTTTCGTAAAATTCTTGTCCGCATCAACCGGCTCCCATGATGTTTCAATTTTGAGATTCATATCTTCCATTCTATAACAGACTAATTTTACCTCACCTGCTCTACCCGGACAGGCCCCTTCCATATCTGAGAGAGTCAGTGTGTCAGGAACCTGTGCCATCAGGATCGAGTCCCCGTTTCCTAACTGATCAAGGTAGTCGTGCCGCTTTT
>CAZIAU010000734.1:0-2062 GCA_964536755.1 uncultured Bacteroides sp.
CATGTTAAACCGGGATAAAATACCCCAGCTGTCCCCATGAATGACATTCATACCGGACAGACATGTTAAGGTACATTATTTCATCAAGAATTCAATGAATCCCGTGCTGGAAAAGTCAATGAAGATGCCCGGTACAATGCTACCCTTAGAGGTTTATCCCCGTATATTTCAGTGAGATATCTGATATACTGACGGGGATTGTCAAAAAGATTGTTAGGTAGTTTTTTAAGGGATTCTTTTTCTTTCCCTGATGCATTATGGAGTATGGATACATCCCTTCCCGGAATATCTGCTTCCATAGGTTTGTATTGGCCCCCTGAATCAGGTGCTCTTTTTAAACTGCTTCTCCCGGCCCCGACTATACCAATTATTTTGTTAAACCTGGTGGTCAGGGAAGTTGAAATAAAGTGCCGCCAGCCAAACGAAATCAGCTCATAATAGAGCCTTCCAAATTTATTTATTCTCCGGTCGTTTGGTATCGGGTAGACCAGGTGCCCTCCTTTACCCTTGTGCATGGATGATATGATCAGCTTATGAGATTCCCTGGAAAGGTTTCGGACGGGCCACCAGCCTTTTCTGGTGAACGCATAGGAAGCATCAAAAGGGTATGTGTCGGCAATAACCAGGTCAAAATTACCTGCATCGGGTTTTGGCACACCATAATTCTTCCGGGCCCATTCCACGCCCTGATTGAAAGCCGCATCCACATCCCCTGCAACGACCTGGGTTATCTCCCTGTCCATGTTGATCATGGAATTCACAATGAAGTTCATCCCTGCCAGACGTGCTGCGTCCAGCAGATCTCTTCGAAATTCATTTTCGGTATTCCCGCCGGTCGTTGCCCCTTCTCTTTTCATGTGGAAATGAAGGATGGTCCTGATGCTGCTGACCCCGAGAATCAATTTTGCACCCCCGCTGAATCCGGCCGTATTGTGGGGATATATTCCCCCCAGACCTATCACCAGATCATGTATACTGATTTGCCTGTTTACATAGACCGGAGTGCCAAGAGCAGTCCTGCCCAGGTAAGTTCCCCTTTTCCTGCAGTTATGCGTAAATATCTTATAGCCCTCTGCAACATTCTTTCCCAGTTTAAGAAGGATCTCTTTTCTTGTTATGGAGCCATGAGTGCCAGAAGCTATTAGAATAGAAATGCAACGCTTTTCAACACCGCTCTCTTCCAATAAATTAATAAGAACAGGCAGAAGCTGATCCGTTCGGGTGGGCCGGGAAATATCATCACATATTATTAATATTTTCATCCCCGGCTTCACCATGCTGGCAAGTCTGTCCGTCCCGACCGGGTTGTTGATCTTTCCTGTAATTTCGGGTTCTTCAAGCACACTGGAGTCCTTATGGGAAAATACCTCGATGCTCCATTGATCCGGAAATTCCAGGTACCAAAGCCGGTCCCTGACCCACACTCCCTGTTTAAGTTCTATAAGGTTTTTCATCAATCCCTCCTGAAAATGTTCCTGAAAGGTTTCAACGGCAATCTCAGAAAATAAAAGAGCTCGGGGAGGGGATCCCTTATAATACTGGCGAGTTGAGAGTTCTTTAACCTGACCGGATGCCTTGTTTTGGGATTGAAGTTCCTGAATATCTGTTTAATAGTAGCCGTCCCGTAATAGAAGTAACCATTGGAATACCCTGGCCGGTCAAACTCAATTCCAAGAGTGTAAGCTGCCACCAGTACCGGGAAATTTACACCCATAATCCTGGAACCCTGAAGCGAATTCCAGTACCTTGCATTGAAATCCACGAGAATATATTGCTTTTTTGCAGCATCAAACCTGAAGTCCAGGTGAGCTATACCCGTATAGTTCAAGCTCCCGATTATGCCCAGGCCCAGTTCGAACAGCTCCTGGTTCTTTATTAATTCGATCCCCTTTGGGAAGACAAATGATCCGGCTAATATACCCCTCTGGATGGTGTAAAAAAGAATCTCGCCATTGATGGCAAAGAGACTCATATCAATATCATAGCCCCCGATCTGTTCCTGAAGAAAATATCCGGTTGAATAAGCATCATCTTCGGAAAGAACTTTTACTAATTCTTCCGG
>CAZIAU010000735.1:0-2046 GCA_964536755.1 uncultured Bacteroides sp.
TGTCTCTTCCCCGACAATCACCACATTGGTCCGCTTAATAAAATCCGCCGTATTGATAATAGCAGCGCAGCAGGTACCTCTTCCTACCAGGACATAAAATTGTCCCTGCCCGTTGAATTTAGTTCTGCAAAGTTTCTTAATGAATTTAGTGCCCTGGAGTGCATTACCCCCACCGTTAAACCGCATATCGAACACCAGCTTGTCAATCTCATATCTTTTCATATTCTGTAATACCATCTTCTCAAATTCCCTGAATGAGGGCATAAAAAGTGCGGTGGCTCCTGTCCCGTATTTTTCTTCTGCTTCCCTGCTCCAGCATTTGTTATACTGTATATAATATATTTTTTCATCCGGCAGATAGAGCTCATGGAAATATGACTTTCTGTCCTGCCACCCCAGCGGCAACTGTCCGGGCTTAACAGAAACGGATTCGCTCTCGTTTGCAGGGAGAAAGAAGGATCGATAAAGGAGGGTCCCATCCTTATTTTTAAACTCTATTATAATACTGTCACTGGTAGCAAATCCGAAATTTTCGAGTAACTGGGTCCATATGATCATTCGTGGGATCTCGGCCCGGAGCAATGCATTATTATCATGATCGAGGAGTGTGGCCAGTGAATCGATAATCGGCCCGAGGGGAAAACCGTTAATTGCCGAAAGTTTTTTTCCCAGGATCTGATCGAACTCCTTCCTGGTTTTCAATACATAAATCCCGTCCTCGAACCAATATAATTCCATGGGCAGAATTGCGTCTGCATCAATATTAAAATGGTAATTAATACGGGTCTCTGCATCTGCCATCCGGGCCAGGACCTGCTGTAAGAGCAGGGATACCCTGAACAGAGAGTAATCCCCGGCCTCTGAGGCAATTTTATCAAAAGCTGAATGAAAGGCTACTGAATCGGTTTTGAAATAGAGATCCTTATGTCTTTGTGATAACTCATTGACCAGTAGATTAATCTCATATTTCCAGTCTATTTCATCCGCCTGCTGTGCAGGGAGAAGGGTATGGGGTATTAAAAGAAGAAACAGAAAGAGAATGGATACTGATCCCGTCATCGAACCATAATTAAGGCTCAAATATATAAAAATCAATTTCTGTTTCTAGAACCTGAAATTCAATCTTATGGAGAAACCCTTATATTCCCATTCCTGGAATGCCGCATAAATACCCACGTCGGCCAGAAAAAACAGTTCGTTAAGACTGTATCCCGCCTGAAAATAATGTTGGATATGAGGAGTGTAAAGGTATGTGAAGCCTACTGATTCCTTCCATAGCCGTTCACTGAACCATGGAATAAATTTAAGGGCAAGGTAGGGGGTGGTCAGCTTTGCATCTGCAAAGGCCCAGGTCCCGTCAGTAGCTGCTTCATAATAATTCATAAACATTAAGGAGTGGTCAAATCCGGCCATATCCACGAGCAGCGGACTTGATTTAAAATGTTTATAATCTGAGAAATGCACAGATTCATTATTAAAGAAGGTGCCAGCTTCGACCGACCAGTTGAATTTTGCCAGCAGACCGACTTCCACTTCCTGTGTAATTCCAAGATCCAGCCGGGTGAATTTGGACCATCCTGTTTCATCCAGGGGGATGGCCTGGTTAAAGTTAAGGGAAAAGGTAGGCCACATTGATTCACGCATGGCTTTCCTGCGGTTCTCCAGTACATAATAGTGCCTGGGCGTAAACTCAATCAATATATTGGTGTTCAGTATGTTATGATGTACCAACGCCTGGTCGTCATCCTTAAGAAATACAGGCCGGTTTCCGGTAAAGTCCTTTGAGTTTCTGAAAAAAAGAGAAAATTCGTTATGGTTTTCGGAGATCTTCTTTTGCCTGCCCAGGGAAGCTGAAGTGGTTAACACCAATCCGTTAACCAGATCAATCCTGTTATATAACGTAGCGTCAACCTGTTCGTACATTTTCAGATAATTCTCCCTGAGAAACAGAGTATAAACCAGGTTTGTTGCTGCGGGCATGACTGAATAACCGTTAAAATCAGATGATGTGTAGTTTAGGTATAGAGCCAGCTTTCCCCGCGCTTT
>CAZIAU010000736.1:0-2045 GCA_964536755.1 uncultured Bacteroides sp.
TTTAATTTTTTCTTTTGTACGCTTATTACCCGAACGGATATGGAGTGCATCAGCAATCATCAGTTTTACTCTGCTACTGGGATCCATTTTGTTATATCTTTTTTCACAAAGGCTCACACTAAAGAAGAGTGGATTTTTTACAGCTATTTTTGCTTTGTTGCTTTTCATGGTGACTCTGACCTCTGCTCTTTCTCAACATCGCAGCATAGTTCACCCTGCAGAAGGAATTATTCTGTCACCCTCGGTGATCGTGAAAAGCTCGCCCAGTGATTCCGGGACCGACCTGTTTATTCTTCACGAGGGCACCGATGTCAAAATAAATGAAGAGGTATCCGGATGGCGCAATGTTAGGGTTGTTGACGGCAGGGAGGGCTGGATCCGGGATAGTGATTTTGAAAGTATCTAATAACCTTCATACATTGCAAATTATTTATCCAGGGTAATAATATCCTAAAAACAGATCCAATATGTCGAGTCACAAGAGTTTCCAGGAGATAAACGAAAAGATAAGAAATGGAAAGGCAGTGGTGCTGACTGCAGAAGAAGTATCTGCAATGGGAAAAACACTTACCCCATCACAGGTTGCCGAAAAAGTGGATGTGGTGACCACTGCTACATTTGGCCCCATGTGCTCATCGGGAATGTTTATTAACGTCGGACATTCCGATCCGCCCATCCGAATGGAGAAAGCATCCCTGAACGGGGTACCGGTTTTCACCGGTATTGCAGCTGTTGATCTTTATATAGGGGCCACCGAGAATCATCCAGAAAATCCTGCATACGGAGGTGCCAATGTGATCGAAGATCTCATTTCCGGAAAGGATGTCGAGCTTGTTGCCCATGCCAAGGGGACAGATTGCTATCCTCTCCGGGACATCCGTACAAAAATTAACCGGGCGAATATCAATGAGATGATAATGTTTAATCCGCGGAATGCCTATCAGAATTATCCGGTTGCTGTTAATACTTCTGAGAGAATCAAATACACATATATGGGCAGCCTGTTGCCAAAACTAGGGAACGCCAACTACAGTACTTCAGGAGAATTGAGCCCGTTACTCAATGATCCCGAATTGAGAACCATAGGTATGGGAACCCGTATATTTCTGGGAGGGGCAACCGGTTATGTGAGCTGGTATGGAACACAATTCAGGACAGACACTGAGCTAAATGAGCACGGAATACCTGTTTCAAACTCGGCAACACTGGCGGTGATAGGGAACGCATCAAAAATGAATACGGATTTCATAAAGGCTGCCTACTATGAAAAATACGGTGTCTCCATGTTTGTAGGTATTGGGATACCCATCCCGGTTCTTGATGAAGAGATGGCGGCACGTGTCATGATCAGAAATGAACAGATTACCACGCGAATTATAGACTACAGCAATCCTGCTCACCCGGAGATAGGGAGGACTAATTATAAGGCACTTCTTTCCGGAGAGATAGAATTGGATGGCAGGAAGATCAAGACCGCATCACTATCGAGTATTTATGTAGCAAGAAAGATTGCCGGTATTTTGAAAAATGAGGTGTCCGATGGCAAATTTCTGCTTACCGAACCACTGGAGGGTTTTCCCAGGGGTAAAGGGTTGAAATCATTAGAAATCAGGTAATAAACAAAGTTATGGCCCATAAGAGAACAAGAAAAAGAATGGTGTTGCATTTTCCTGCCGAAACAGTTAATGAACCCATTACTTATACGCTGATCAAAGAATATGATGTGTTGATAAATATCCTGAATGCGGATATCACCCATGGAAAGGAAGGGAATCTGCTAATCGAGATCACAGGTCTCAGGGGAAACGTCGAACAGGCAGTAACATATCTGGAGAATAAGAAGGTTGAGATCTCCCCGGTAATCAAGACCATACTGTTCAATGAGTCACAATGTATTCACTGTGGTGCCTGCTCTTCAGTATGCTTTCCCGGAGCCCTGGTGATGAATACTTCTTCCAGGAAGCTGGAGTTTACCCCGGAAAAATGTGTGGCCTGTGAACTGTGCATCAAGGCATGCCCGCTGTTGCTTTTTGAGCTTAATTTCG
>CAZIAU010000737.1:0-2039 GCA_964536755.1 uncultured Bacteroides sp.
ACTTTAATGACACCATTGGAGTAAAGCTGGGTTATTACATGAATTTCGGATTTGCATCAACCGGTGCCCATGTGGCCCCGGCAGAGAGTCCCTGGAAAATGGAATTCAATTACCGCTATGTGAACAGTAAGGCGCCCCTCTATTTTTCAGTGGTGAATGTGGGCAATTTCAGGGAATTTGTACTTGAACTGTCAGCAAATGCAAAGATGCTCTGGGATTACGACAGCTACAGTACCGATCAGTTTATGATCGATTACTGCACTATGTATTTTGGCAGGGAGCATGCGGAAGAAATAGCCGCGCTCTACAAAGACTATTATCATGCTTACTGGATCCCGAAAGAATCGGAATTTGAAGGGCTGGAGCGCCAGTTCATCTTCCAGGACCTGAGGTACGCCCGTGCATTTGATCATATATATCCTCTGTTCTATTCCCCCGGTGAAGAGATAAATATGAATCCATTGCATAAAATTGGCTATGAAAGTGTTCCGGGACGTACTTTCCGGATTGATCCTGAGTATAATCACAGCAAAAACCAGGTGGATGCCATTCTGTATGGAATGAAAAACACGATACCGAAGTTCGAGACGGTTGCTGCCCGTAGTTCTGAAATGATGTATAATCTGGATCCGGATAAACAGATCTTTTTTGACGACAATCTGCGTTTGTATGCATATTACATGACCCATCTGAGCAAGACACTCTACCATTATGTTCTGGCATATAAAAACCAGAGAGACAAAGAAGCACTTGTGAGAAACCTTAACCTGGCATACCTTGAAGCAACCCGTGCAAAGCTCTATCTCATGGAAGGGCAGCATGGAATCTTTTCCACCTGGTATTCAGATGCGGATCCGCTGACCAGGACATTCCAGATCGATTCTTTATTAAATAAGATAATGAATTTAAAAGATAAGGCACTTAAAATGAACTGAGATGATGAAAAACCTTATAACCCTTGGTCTTGTAGTTCTGACACTGTCATCTTCAGGATGCAGCAGCAGTAAGAAAGAGGAAGAAAGAAGGCCGAATTTACTGTTTATCATGACGGACCAGCAACGTTTTGATGCTTTAAGTCTTGCCGGAAATGATATTCTGGAGACCCCGAATCTTGACAGGCTGGCCCGGGAGGGAGCATGGTTCAGGAATGCCTATACCCAGTGTGCGGTGTGTGTCCCGGCCAGAGCTTCCATCCTGACCGGTTATTGCGTAGCCAATACAGGGGTGATCTCGAACTCTTTTGCATATGTGGACGAAGAAACAGGGATCATGCCGATGAAGAGTTTCGATGAGATCCTTTCGGATCATGGATATACATGTGAATATTACGGGAAATGGCATTGTCCCACATGGCGGGCCAGGATATATGAAAACCCGGTTACAGTAGCCGGAAAGTCAAGTTCCGAACTGGGACCGGGTAAAAAGCAGGCCTATCTCACATATCTCGATCCACTCTTCCCGCCCAGGGAACCGGGACAGGGGGAATTTATGGATACCTACACAGAAAGGCCATACCTGGCTCACCCCATCGACAGGAGATATAACCTTAAAAGCAAAGGAGAGGATGTTGAGGTAAAGGTGGGCCAATCCGATATACATGGAGTGACCTCCATCCCTTCTGAATACTATATGTCAGCATTTGACGGATCCAAAACCATAGAAGCGTTAGAGCGGTTAAGGGATTCCACGTTCAGCATCACCTGTTCTTTTCATCATCCTCACCCACCCTACCTGGGAGCAAAATCATACGTGGACCTTTTCCCCCCGGATAGTATGAAGGTCGCTGAAAGTATTTCCGATGATATGGAAGACTCTCCTTATCTATACAGAAAAAGAAGAACAAATCAAATCTATTCTGAACCTGAAAAGATTCAATACTTTGTATCTGAATACTACGCATTGGTCAAGGAAGTTGACGACTGGGTTGGGAAAATACTTGATAAGCTTGATGAACTGGGCCTTTCGGATAATACAATGGTTGTATTTGTCAGTGATCACGGTGAGATGCTTGGAGCTCATGGAATGAGAGGCAAATTCAT
>CAZIAU010000738.1:0-2030 GCA_964536755.1 uncultured Bacteroides sp.
TAACTTGCTCTGGTAAACCCCATTTCCAATCAATGACACGAAATATTATATTTACATTATTTGCTGTATTTTTTCCCAATGCGGCGTTCGCTCAAAACATCGTGTTCCAGGATGAATGGTTTAAGGAGGAGTTGTTGTGGCTTGATATAGATACGAATAGAGATGGAGAAATCAGTATCTCTGAAGCGGAAGAAGTCACATCACTGTTTATCGAACCTCCCTACCTGGAGCCATCAATCACGGATCTTTCAGGTATAGAATATTTTATAAACCTGGATTCGCTCTCTGTTCCCCACCAGGAATTAAGAAGTGCCGATCTGAACAGCAATATAAAATTGACATACCTGGACCTAGAAGGGAACTACGCCCTGGATATGTTGAAAATAGATTCCCTACATCTTATGCAAACGCTGCAGTTAAATTATGTCGGGACGGGTGCTGATAGTATAGACTTTGCAAAACTCCAAAACTTGAAGGAATTGCATATCAGATGTTCAAAAATTGACCTTTCTGCTAATACAGCACTGGAATTTCTTGAGATTTCAGGGCTGGATTCACTTGATTTAAGTTACAACCCGCTGATCACGAAATTATATTCAAATCATATCGGTAATTTAAATCTGATCAATAATATCAATCTCGAATATTTACGATGCAACAATGTCAATGAGAAGTACTACCGATCCTTAGGACCACTCTTGGTCTTTTCTTAATTGATTATAAATGCTAATATGATGATGTAATTCAGTGTTACATATCCGGAAATAACTCGCAGAGTTATTCTGGATATTAACACCTTTTCTTCTTTGGCTACTTTCTTCTTTTGTCAACAACTCCATTTTCTGTTAATATCTATGCTGCCGGTTTGTAAAGGTCAGCCGGGATCCTCCGACCAATACCCTGGTGGGACAGCTCATTATTGTAATATACGAAATACTCTTTTAAGCCCTGATATAACTCCAAACCATCACTGGCAGGATGAAGGTATACATGGTCATATTTTACAGATCTCCAAAGGCGTTCGATAAAAATATTATCGATCCAGCGGCCTTTGCCATCCATACTGATCTGAATATCCTCGTTTTTAAGGTAGTTCACCCATTTCTCACAAGTAAACTGGCTTCCCTGGTCGGAGTTTATAATCTCAGGTTTCCCATGATCCTTGATGGCCTGTTTCAGAACAGCCAGGGTAGCATCAGCATCCAGGCTATTGGATATGCCCCAGCCTACCACATAACGGCTGTAAATGTCAATAATAGCCGTCAGATACAGGAATCCATTCTTCATGGGAATGTAGGTCAAATCGATCGCCCAAACCTGGTTAGGACGATCGATACTGAGATCTTTCAAAAGATAGGGATGGATATATTTCTTCAATCCAAGTTTGCTCAGGTTTTTCTTGGGATAGATGGCCATCAACCCCATCAGGCGCAGCAGCCTGCGAACTCGTTTGTGATTCACTATGAATCCCAAGGCGAATAGAAGATCCTGCATACGAATTACACCTGCTGAAGGATGTTTCAAATAGTGCTCATCCATTATACGCATGATTTTCAGATTCTCCGGCTTCTCTCCCTGGGGAGCATAATACAATCCACTTCTGTGAATCGATAGCAGTTCACACTGTTCCCTGACACTCAAGCCGTCCTGATTATCAACAAGTTTACGACGCTCGCTCACAGTCCAATTTTCCTTAGATTTTTTTTTAGAAAATCATTCTGCATCTCCAATTGCCCAATCTTGGCATATAGCTTGTCTACATCAACTTCAGAGGCAGTATCCGATTTCTGCTCAAATACCTCTGCAGATCGCTCCACAAACTCCTGTTTCCATTTACTGATCATGTTGGGATGTACTTCAAAACGTTTTGATAATTCTGCAAGAGTTTCACGCTCCTTGAGCGCCTCAATTGCAACCTTGGCTTTAAATGCCCCTGAAAATTTTCTTCTTTCCTTTTTCATGTTTCACTGGTTAAAAATAATTCTTAATTTTCAACTTAACCAGTGGTCCTAATTTTGGGTAGTATTAAT
>CAZIAU010000739.1:0-2024 GCA_964536755.1 uncultured Bacteroides sp.
AGGCTTCTCCAGAACAATACGCCGTGCGACAATTCTTCAATGTTGTTCAGGATGGATGCACCGGTAGTGGTAAAACCCGACATGGTTTCAAAAAATGCATTGGTAAATCCTTCGATCGAACCGGTCAGAATAAAAGGCAGGGTCCCGAAGAGTGAGAAAAGGATCCACCCCCCGGTGACAATCATATAGCCGTCACGACGATTCAGTACAAGGGAGGTTTTTCGCGTTAACAATATGGCTACAGCTCCTGTAGCAGAAGTTACGGCTCCTGCCATTAGAAACTGAAACGAATCGCCTTCTCCGAAAATAAGAGCAACAGGAATGGAAAACCACATAAAAAGTCCTTCAATAAGCAGCAGGAAACCGAATATTCGGATAATGGTCCGGGAATTGAACATGGATTCTTAATTGAAATACTTTCCAATGGTATGTATGACTCCCGGCAATGCAAATACCACAACCCGGTCATAGGGTTTAATCAATGTTTCTCCATGGGCAATAAAAGCGTTCTTCCCTCTGATTACACCTCCTACGATTGCCTCATTTGGAAAATTAATTTCTGCCAGGGTTCCAGTGGTTGCCGGTGAGTCTGGTTTTACCTGGAACTCCATAACTTCAGCTTCGGTCCCGGTGAGGCACTTAATACTGGACACCTCATCCGACATGGTAAACCGGAAAATACGGCTGGCAGTTATCAGTTTCTTATTAATAATGGTATCCACTCCAATATTCTCTGCCAGGTGAATGTAGTCTATATTTTCCACTTCGGCTATGGTCCGTTTCACTCCCATATGCTTGGCCAGCAGGCAGGACAAAATATTTGTTTCGGAACTTCCGGTGACCGCAATAAATGCATCCATCCTTTCCAGGCCCTCCTGCTTCAACAATTCCATATCGGTTCCATCTCCGTTAATGACCAGTGTATTGCTTAACTCATTGGATAGTTTATAACTCTTCTCCCGATCCAGTTCGATCAACTTGACATAGTGTTGTTTTCCCAGTGAATTGGCAGTATTCATTCCAATCCGGCTGCCTCCCAGGATCATAATATCCCTGACCTCGAATTGCTTCTTCCCCGAATACTTATAGAGTTCCTTTAGCCCGCCCTTGCTGCTGATCACATATACCAGGTCTTCGGCTTCAAAGGTGTCGTCACCTCGGGGAACAATAGTATGCCCGTTTCTTGTGATAGCAACAGCCCTGTACTGAAGCCCATTTTTGCCCGGTGCCAGTTCCCGAAGGGTCCTGTCAATAATAGGTGCATCCTTATCCAACCTGATTACATACATATGAAGTTTCCCTCCGGAAAACTCAACAACCTCGGTACTGCCTGTTTCTGCAAGCAATCCAACTATTTCCCTGGCGGCAATTTTTTCGGGATAAATCATATAATCCACTCCCAGATTTTCAAAGAGCTCCCTGTGGGACGGCAACATGTACTCCTGATTATCTATTCTGGCGATGGTCTTTTTGGCCCCCAGCCGTTTGCTCAGAATAGCAGAATTAATGTTCACATCTTCAGAATATGTTACCCCGATAAACAGCTCCGCCCTGTTTATTTTAGCCTCTTTTAAATGGTTGATGGAATTGGCAGTCCCCTCAATGGTAAGCACATCGAATGCACTGTTTATAGCCTTCAACCGATCAACATCAGTGTCAATTACCACAAGTTCATGCTCCTCACTACCAAGCATCTTTACAAGATGTGTTCCAACCTCACCCGCACCGGCAACTACGATCCGCATAATTAATCTGGGAATTTCAATGGCAAAATAACAGATAATTGTCCAATTGAACGTATTGGTTGAATCTTTTTTTACCATCTTAACCGATAGGCACCCCGTTTACCCGTAAGATATATCTTATTGTTCTTCAGTTCAGCCTTACCGCTATACCAACCCCTGTTTGATCCGTCAATGATAATATCCAATTCTGTATGATCTGTCAGTTTCCCTACATCCGGCTCATCGGAGAGGAGAATGAAGTTTAAGGGCCCCTCAGTAAAAACATCAAGATATCCTACT
>CAZIAU010000740.1:0-2016 GCA_964536755.1 uncultured Bacteroides sp.
TAATGAATCTCTCCTGTTACTTGGAGCAAAATCGGATCTGGTATTTACTGTTCGAGGAGGAGACCTCATACAACGATATTGATACCGACATCCAGCTTCATAATCAGGACAGAAAGACCGATACCTTTATCCATAAAAAAGATATGCTTTTGCCGGCAACGCTTTCATTTTTTACCCATCCCCTTATACTTCAGGTGATCAATAATCTGGTGCGGGATTTTCTGATGCGGGGCAGAAAGGAGCCGGGCCTTTTTCTGTTAAACCGAGGTAGCCGGATCGGATTCATGCCAGGTACCGATTATGCGCTGACACCCATGGGACCGGTTTTTTCTATTGCAACATATTGTAGTGCAGGGGATATAAAGTACAAACTTTCTGCCGGTCATGGCCTTCCCTGGAATATTCGATATTCCGAAATCTCACTTGCAGCGTACGGGATCCGTTTCTCTGTTTCATCTCTTTCAGCAGATGTGAATCTGAGGGTCTGGGGAGGAGAAGATTTCTTCCTGCATGACAAGAATGGAAATATGCAGTCCTCAGGGAAATTGGGAGGGATGGCTTCTGTTGATCTGTATTACAGGGTGCCTATAGATCCGCTTAAAGGGAGAATACCATTCATAATGGGAGGAGTTTATCTTAAAACCAACGGATACACTTCCGGATATGATCTTACTGAAGGGCCGGGTTTCCGTGTAGGTATTGGTTATTGTTATCAATAAAAATTAATCACAGTTCAGGTTTTTTATTTATTTTCAACATTATCATAAGGCAGCACAAGATCAACACTGAACCTTTAAGTATCTGAATGGCCATGAAAAACCGAGTTCTGAAAGCAGCGCTACTGGTCATTGTACTTTTTATCATAATCAATAATCTGATCTACTTTCCGAATAATATTTTATGCTGGGATGTATTCGGATATTACCTTTACCTCCCGTTCAAATTCATTTACCACGACCTGGGATTGAAGGATCTGTCCGTCGTTCAGTCAATTATCGATAAATACCACAGTACGGGGACCTTTTACCAGGCGTTGTATATGCCCGACGGCGGACATGTGATGAAGTACACCATGGGGCTTTCCATCCTCTATGCTCCATTTTTCTTAATTGGCCACCTTATAGCCACTGTTACCAACTATGCACCGGATGGCTTCTCCCTTCCCTACCAGTATTCTGTATTCTTCGGGGGGATCGCCTATACTATTCTCGGAATTATTGTCCTGGCAAAGGTCCTGATGAATTTTTTCAATGAGAAAATCACCTCCCTCGTCCTGATAATCATCGTCTTCTCGACCAATTTCATAGTCCACATGACCATGCATGGTCAGAATGCAAATTCACATAATCATCTGTTCCTTGCCTATGCGTTGATCCTCTGGCTGACCATCTTGTGGCACAGGTCACACAAAATGAAGTACATGGTATTTCTGGGGATTACATGTGGCATTGCCATATTGATCAGGCCCTCCGAAGTGGTCTGCCTGTTTATCCCTGTATTCTGGGGAGTAAAAAACAGGGTGACTGCAATTGAGAAGTTTCATCTGCTGCTCAGGCAATGGAGGCAAGTTGTAATATTTTCATTGATCCTTCTTGGAACAGGATCCTGCCAGTTTATATACTGGAAGATCCATACCGGACATTTTCTGTTTAACAGCTACGGGGGCAATGCCGGGGAAGGCTTTGAATTCCTGCATCCCTATATCCTTAATGTACTTTTCAGTTTCAGGAAAGGGTGGCTGGTCTATACCCCGGTGATGATATTTGCCATTATAGGATTCATCTGGGTCTTTAAGTGGAACAGACCGGTCTTCGCTGCACTATTGCTTTATTTTGTTTTCAACCTGTATATAGTATCCAGCTGGTCCTGCTGGTGGTATTCCCAGTGCTTCAGCCAGAGGTCGCTTATCCAGTCATACCCGGTCATGGCCAGTCCCTTGGGGTATTTCCTTTTATGGATGTTCCAAAAGAAGAAATGGCTCAAAATTTCCATGGGCATAATCCTTTCCTGGCTCTT
>CAZIAU010000741.1:0-2001 GCA_964536755.1 uncultured Bacteroides sp.
CTAGCGTGAGTTTATTACGACTCAGCTCACAAAGCGTCGTAACAAACAGATATTCATAAAGATAGGTATTAATTATTTGTATACACCAACATCCTTGATTTTGGGTTGTTCATTATGGAGATTGTCTAACCCTAAAACAGACATGATTTTTTCCTCCTGTTCACTCATTACTTCAAGCATATAACTTGCTTTGGGCTTACCGGCTTTTTTTGATTCCTGTAGCATAGTTGCCAGTCTGATATTATTGAGCATATCCAATAATCCATCCAGACTCCCTGTATAACCTGCCTTTAACCTTGCTTCCTTCCAAATGATACTGGATAACAAGTATCCGATCACACAAATAAAGTAATGCACCTTTATCTTCTGGTCAGTCCAATGATACTGTGGTTTCAGTGCTAAATGATAAGGATTCTTCAGGTTTCTGAAAGCATGCTCAATTTTCGATTGTCCATAATATGCACGAATGATCTCCCGACTTGTCCAGGCATGCCTGTTGGTCATAATCATTCTGAAGCCAAGTTTATCCTCAGTGCATTGCAGCTGTTCATAATCAACCCGGTAATCCAGAACGAACTTTCCTTCCTCTGTTTCAACCAGACTCCATTTTAGTATATCTTTCAGGTATTGACCCGATACAATGGCTTTGATCTTTTTCTCCAGATCCTTTCTGTTGCGCTTCTTAGCTCTTGGGTTAACAAGAGCCTTTTGTAGCTCCTGCAGGCTTTTTTCCTTTTTGGCAAGGCTTTGGTATACTCCCCGGATTTGTCCTGCCTTTAAGCGATCCGACACAAACACCACCACTGTTCTTTCATCACCCCAGATTTCGCTTTTTTCCCGATATACAGCCAATGATTCATTTTCCAACTCTACAGCTTCAGGCATATCCTCCATGGCTCTTTCAATGATCCCGCTATGGTGATACGGCGTTAAAGCTCCCACGTAATAAAATCCTAAATCCTTCACAATCGATAGATTTTCCTTCGAGTTATTGTCCCGGTCAAACACAAGTGTATGGGTATCCTGTTTTAAACCCAGAGCCTGCATCCTGTCTCTGATTTTTTCGATGACTTCCCGGAAAACGGTACCATCCTGCAGATTGCCCTGGTAACTGTGATGAAACAAAGGAATATGATCCTCTTTACTGACGACCATGGCAAGCCCCACCTGACGCAGGTCATTGCGCTTCTGCTTATTATTACCTCTCCGGGCTATGGTATTGTGGATATTCGTGGTGTCGATATATGTAAAGAAGTTGGTTGTATCATAGAACAGCGTGTCGGTCTGGATTTGATACACGGCAAGTACTTGATCCAGGATCTCCTGCTCAGCTTTGTATATGGCATCTTCTGGAAAACTATCCATCAAATCCCAGAAATGTTGACAGTCAACCTTGCTGAAGTTACATCGCAACAAATATCCAGCAGAAGTATTCTTGGCCCAGTTCCACCATCCCATCTTGCTTGTCGGCATACATACTCGTCCCATAGCCCCAAGCAAAAAAGTGACTCCGGCTGTTAGCTTATTCCTTACCGGCTTTTCTGACATGTACGGACGGACAGATTTTACATGTTGGTTCAATATGCCAGCAACATCAAGCTTGGCGGCAACATCAATTAATGCAGCCACAGCGCCATGAGAATAGGATTTCAGGCTAAAGCCCATATTCCCCTGCAGACGTTTCAATAAATCATCTGCCTTTCCAAGATAAGCAAGCACAACTGGCCTGGGCTTGCCATTTACTCTCCTGGACTCAACAATGTACCAGTACTTATTCCCCTTGATATTCTTCTGTTGTATAGTGGCCATGATAGTGTATACTCATATTTTGTATACACTATATTACATTATATATAAATCATATACAAATTTTGTTATTAACATCCGTTGGTGTATACATTGTTCGTAACCAACAACGCAGCTCCATTTGGCTGAATATCAGCCAAATTAAAACCAATGGAAAAGAAGAAATGCTGATTTTATAATAAACTCACGCTAGGT
>CAZIAU010000742.1:0-711 GCA_964536755.1 uncultured Bacteroides sp.
GCTCTCGCGAATAATCCATGCATGCTCCCTGGTGGCAAACTGAATAATTGAGGTAGGATAGGTTTTACCTTTCTTAAAAGAAGGCTTTGTTTCTGTATCAAAACCAAGGAACGGGTAGCGGAACAGCTGATCGATCTCATTCTCAAATGATTCCATATTATCAATGACAGTGATGGGGCCCTCATACTGAATCAGTTCCAGCCCTGCCACTTCCTCCTTTGAAATATCACTGCGAAACATTATTCCTCCTCCGTAAGATCTGAATATCCGTTGGTGTTACTCCCCGATCCATATTCGCCTGACTCCGGATCAACCTCCCTGGCAAACAGATTATGCAATGGTACAAGCGTACGCAAAAGTTTTTTACCCCAGTGTTCAAAAAACCTCTCTTTCAGTTCCCATGCTGCATCATTCATAAGTTCTTCAAGTCCCCTGCTGTATGTAGAGGTAAAGTCACCTAACTCCTGGTAAATGTCCGCCATATCTTCTGAAATGGTATGTGTTACCAGGTCTGACCGGTCAAATTCTTCAGCTTCAGCAGGGCGAATAAATTCATTGTGAGGTCCAAGCAGGAGATTTATCCCCTGATAGATGGCGGACCATTCCTGTTCGGTTATGGTAGGTTCCGGTGAATTTTCAAACACAGGCTCCGTCTCACCAATTTTAAGAATAGCCGAATAAACATCAGAAAGATATTGAACAGAACTGGCA
>CAZIAU010000742.1:721-1986 GCA_964536755.1 uncultured Bacteroides sp.
ACTTTATTTAATTCTTCAAGAAACTGGCAATAGCCGTTGGCAGCCTTTACCAGGCCAACCATTTCACTGGAATACACATAATTATGAAGTTTGCTATTCTCTTCAATCATGGCGCAAAGATATACAAAAGTGAATAAATTAGCTGGTGGGGTGTTTCAATTTGAACTTCAGGTTACCTGCCCTGGTCAGGAAGCCCTCTTCCATGAGATGTTCAATTACACCTGTTACCTTTTCCGGGTCCTTTCCCGATTCTGAGACCAGCTCCTCCAGGGACCGTTCCCTGTCCGACAGGATCGCCGTGATCGTGTCCCTGATCTTTATAAATTCTGTACCGCCCGGTTTAACCTCTTTATGTGAAAGACATACGTCACACCGCCCGCAACGCGGCGAATCCAACTGTCCGAAATAGCTCAGCAGAAACTGATTCCTGCATATGGATCCGGACGATGCGTACCTGAGCATCTCCTTAATCCTGCTTTCATAACGTTCCTTTCTGAATTTATATCTTTCAGGGGATATGTGGAGGTTTTTATCATCCAGTCTCTCCTCCAGAAAAGTGACCACCGGAACATCCTTTCGTGGGATATAATGAATAATCTGCCTGGATGAAAGGGTTTTCAGATATCCGTATATCCTTTCCACAGGAATTCCGCTGCGCCTGGACAGGAAGGCTTCATCGATCTTAACGTATTGTGTGAACAGGCCACTGTATGTCCTAAGCAACAGCTTAATAAAACCATCGAAATCGGCATGTTTCACCTGGAAGCTGTAAAGATCGTCACGTCCGGTACGAAACATTATTCGTGAAGGGTTATTAAATGCTTCGGTTAGTGCAATATAACCTTCCCTGGCAAGAATTGTCAGTCCGCTGTGAACCACCAGTGCATTGATCCTGTACCTGTGAAGAAACTCCCCCATTTCAAAATCATACTGCTGACCCTTACCGCTTCCCACGGGGATCTGCAGAAAATTACCCAGTGCCATGTAGATTTCCCCGATCTTTGATATGGCCGGGAAATTAACGCTTAACCGTTTTTCTGCCAGTCGCTTGTCCGATGGATTATATAAAAGGACAGCCCATGATTTTTTACCGTCACGTCCGGCTCTCCCCGCTTCCTGAAAATATGCCTCCGGGGAATCGGGCAGGTCAGTATGCACCACAAACCGAACATCTGACTTATCGATCCCCATTCCAAATGCATTGGTAGCCACCATGACCCGGAAAGCATTATCGGACCACTCCTGCTGACGGATTTCCCGTTCTT
>CAZIAU010000743.1:0-1982 GCA_964536755.1 uncultured Bacteroides sp.
GGAAAGCACGCATATTAAATTGTAAAAATTGAATATTTCACTCAGCGGATTAGACTGGATAATAGGTCTTACCGTACTGATGGGCAGCCTGGCTACAGGTTTATACATGGCTTACAGGAAAAGGGCCGGACAGAACAGCTCGAATTTTTTCCTCGGGGGCCGAAAAATCCTCTGGCCGGTAATCGGGGCATCACTTTTTGCCACAAATATCGGTGCCGAGCACCTGGTCGGACTTTCCGGTGATTCATACAGGTATGGTCTTTCCGCAGGTTCGGTTGAACTAACCACTGCAATCACTCTCGGCTTTGGGTGTGCCATATTGTTTCCCTATTACCTGAAAAACAAGATATTTACGATTCCTGAATTCCTGGAAATACGTTATAATGAACAGGCCAGGTCCTTTTTTTCTGGTTTGATGCTTGTAATCAGCGTGATGACCAAATTGGCCTTTACACTGTTTGCCGGTGCTCTTGTATTGAATGGCATGATGGGATGGAATATTATGACAACTATATTCTTTATTGGTCTCATTGTTGCAGTATTTACGATCATCGGGGGTTTCACAGCGGTAGCTTACACTGATACGATCCAGGCAGCCATTATGATAGCCGGAACGGCTATTATGTTATTTATAGGACTTGATAAGGCCGGGGGCTGGAGTGGCCTGGCAGAGAAAGTTCCTGAAGCCATGCATATTGCCAAACCCGTCGATGATCCCGTTTATCCTTTCTGGGGAATTCTGGCTACAGCATTTTATGCAGGCATTTTCTACTGGGGCATTGATCAGGTCAATGTTCAGCGGGTTCTGGCCGCACCGAATCTTAATCAGGCCAGGTGGGGATCGATGTTTGCCGTACTGCTTAAACTCATGCCTGTTTTTATTTTTGCCCTGCCGGGTGTCATAGCCTATGCTCTTTATCCCGGTCTCGAAGGGGAGGAGACCCAACAGACATTTATCATCCTGCTGAATAATCTTTTACCGTCAGGATTACGGGGATTGGTGCTGGCTTCTCTGCTGGCGGCACTGATCACCTCCTTAATTGCTGTATTGAATTCTGTTTCTACACTCGTTGTCCGGGACTTTGTGGTCAGGACCAGACCTGAAATGAAAGAATACAGACAGGTACTGATTGGACGGGCTGTTATTATGATTGTTACCCTGCTTGGTATTGGTGCTGCCTATCTGGTTTACAAGAATGAGGAAGGTTTATATAAATACCTGCAGACTATTACAGCCTATCTTATTTTACCTGTTTTCCCGGCCATATTTTTTGGCATTATCAGTAAGAAGGTTACGTTAAAGGGTGCGATTGTGTCAGTTACAGCAGGTGTATTTCTTGCCACCCTGTTTGTCATTGATCAGTTCATCAGTATGGAGGCAGGTGAAAGGATATTCCCGTTCCTTCATTATAAGCTTACACTTAACTTTGGATTCCGGGGTTTGTGGGCGACTGTGCTGATCACAGCCATTCTCTTTGCAGTTTCCGCATTTACTCCAAAAACTGATCCCGTTAAACTGGAGAAAACAACCATCAATTATTCCAAAAGAATTGAACGTTTTTCAGGTCTGTCAGACTGGAGGTTGCATTTGATGATTTTATCAATCATCACAACACTGATATATATCTGGCTAAGATGATCGTGCAGACCACATTATAGTGATCTTCGATTAAATGAGGTTTTACAACGATTTTATATCCAGCACCCCTGGATGATTTGAGGAGGTCCCGAATATCTGGTAAACCTCATCTTCGGACAGCTTCATCATCTTATAGTTATGAAACCAGCTCCTGAAGTCATCAGTTCTTTCCCTGTCAGGAAATTCTCTGTAAAGGATTCCGGGGACTCCACGCATCAGAGATTCCATGGAACCATCTGGCCTGGAAATACATGTGGGACATGCTGAAAAGTCGCCTGTTGAACATTCGTCGACTGCAGGACTAAGTATGAAAACTTAAATGAGGAAAATTAATATCAAATGG
>CAZIAU010000744.1:0-1973 GCA_964536755.1 uncultured Bacteroides sp.
TCACGATATCGTCATAGGGATAATGGTCCCGTCGGCCGGCAACAAAGGTCCATATCATATTTTTACTGACGGGAGGTTTCAGATATCCTTTGGCCATCAGGTTTGCCAGTTCGTCATAGAAGGTGATCCGTGCATAGGGTTCCTCCTCCCCGGTCATCTCTTTCACCATGTCATACTGTATCTGCAGCATCCGGTTGATCACTTCGGCTCTCTCCTTTTCGTCCTCCGGGGCATCTTTGAATATGCTCCAGTAGGGCTGGTCCACTTCCCCCCGGAAAGCAACCGTCCAGAGGTTCTCTATACCACTTTTCTTTACTGTTTCCGCATTATATCTGAAGAAATCCAGGATTGCCTGATGGTTGGAAAGCAGGTATTCGGGCGGTTTCATATGCCTCATTTCCCGCCAGTAATCACCCCAGGTCCTGAATGATGTATTCAGGCCGCTTGTATGATGTGACGTGATCACCAGTCCGTATCTGTCAATCAGGTAGGCATAATCTGTCAGTTTATAGTGTGGACGAATGGTCGAATAGGTTTCAATGGTATTGATTTTCAGCCTTAGTGCAGTCTCAAGCCAAACATTATCATTTTCCTCTGAAAGTTTCCTCCATGGTGTGAAAAAATCCTGGTCGCCCGGCAGAAGACTTCGGTAACGAACCTGAGGAGTATGGTAGAAAACATCAAAATCAGACGGGATCGTTATTTCATCCTTTGCCACGGGTTCCCATGAACACCAGTATTTCAGGGGTGGGATCCCAAGGATCTCTTCCGAAAATGTGTAAATGGCATAGATCGTACCCCGAAGATCATATCCAAGGAGATAGATCCTGTTGCTTTCCGGGTCAGCATAGACCCTGTGCGATTCAAAACCATCCAGGTCCCTGAGTTCACTGCCTGGCACCTTCATGTGACCGGATGCCATATTAATGACAACAATCTCAGTTTCGGATACATCCCTGTTCATCCTGTCAACTACCACCGGATCGGTATTTATCACTCCGGCTATATCCTTCCTGAGAGCTGTGACAGCCAGTTTCAGCGGACCATCCTCCTTTTCAGAAGTCACGATCCTGATATTATCTCTCTTTAATATGAACTGTCCCTCCAGATTTAACCCGGGAAACAGCAGTAGCGTGAACAGTGCGACCGCAAGAACTGATCTGTGGCCAGCGTTAAAAATCATCTCATTGTATTTTAAGGAATTATAATAGCTCGTTTCTCAACTATTCCCTCTCAGGAATAGTGCTTGTAAAAGGGATCTCCCCCCGGAGCATCTTACCTGCCATGCCTGCTAACCACAGGTAGTGATCAGAAGGCACCTCCTTTTCATAGGGCACGAAAACGCTTTTTCCTACGGGAACAGTGTGCTCACATTTAAAAATGGCAGTTCCTTCATCGATCTCATCGAACATGGCTACATAGAGCATCTCGGCACCGCTCTCTATGGCTCCTGAGACCTGCTTCCAGAAAAATTCACCCTTGTTCCTGGGAATCTTATCGGACTTATCCCCTTTCATATTGTGCCATGAGAATCCAGGGAAAACTGTAGGGGCATAGGATTTGTTATACTTTTTGCACCATTTGACATCATCGATAATATTTTCCTGGCGATAGGCTTCATAACTTTCTTCGTTAAAACGACCCACAAGCCATGGATGGATCACATCCACCTGCTTAAGCACGTCATGAAGCCTGGGATCACCTTTGGTATCAGAACCCAGGGTC
Source organism: uncultured Bacteroides sp. (assembly GCA_964536755.1). Classification (GTDB taxonomy): domain Bacteria; phylum Bacteroidota; class Bacteroidia; order Bacteroidales. Next base: position 1,726 of record CAZIAU010000744.1, read on the forward strand.
CTCCAACGGGAAGGTATGCCCAGATGAACGGAACACCCTCCGTATACAGGGTCGTTCTTGACGAAATCTATTATGTCATATATCTCGGGTATATGCCCATGCTCCCTGGTCCCTGAACTGATACCCCAGAAGGCGACCAGTGGTTTGCCATTATGGAAAAGGTAGGTTGTTTCTTCTCCCTGGTTGGTAAGTTTAAGATCATCCACCAGGTGTTTCCAGTCATCGAAAATAAGTTTATATTCACTGTC
>CAZIAU010000745.1:0-1970 GCA_964536755.1 uncultured Bacteroides sp.
TCATGGGATTTTTAAATGGGATAGTCTCCAAATATTTTGATGGCTCATATACCAGGATGACTGCATTTTTTGCAAAGGAAAACGATATGGATCTATCTGACATGCAGGAAATCATCACAGATATTCAAAGTGAGTTAAAAGAAAACCATGATCATGAATGAGACCCTGATATACCTGCTCAAAGTTTCCGGAGGACTGGGCATTATCTTTCTTCCCTATTACCTGTTATTCAGAAACGACCCGAACCTTGTCCTCAAGCGATTCTATCTCCTGTCAGGAATAATCTCAGCCTGGATATTTCCGCTTATCTCATTCCGCAGACCGGAACTGCTCGTGAACATAACACCAACCGTATTTATTGACCTCAACGGGGCAGAAGATCAGGCGGTCAGGCTGGCGGGAGCCAATCCCGGTGTAACGGTCAACTGGATCCAGCTACTGGTCATCGCTTATCTGTCAGGTCTCATAATTTTGTTCCTGATAAACCTTATAACTGTTATTAAATGGAACCTCAGATGGCGTAAGACAAAGATTGACAACGGAGTTGCATTCACAGAATACGACCATGTATTTACCCTATTTTCAAAGATCTTTGTCCCCGGGGAATTGCGCGGCGAAAAGGATCTGGATAACGTACTACTCCATGAAAAAGCACATATTCAACAACTTCACTTCATCGACCTGATGATCATGGAGTTCACCCTGCTGCTTACATGGTTTAATCCCTTCTCATGGCTTATTTCCAGGATGATTAAAGAGAACCACGAGCACCTGGCTGACCGGCAGGTCCTTTCTGTCGGGATCAGTCCCGCTCGTTACAAGGCTCAGCTGCTGAACCACACACTTGGTGAGAATGTGTTCCGTCTGGGCAACCAGTTTAATCATTCCTTAACAATTAAAAGATTTAAAATGATGAAAAAGCCAAAAAGAAATCCTGCCGGGATCGTTAAGATTGCCTTGATGATACCCGCTGTTCTTGTCACAATGGGATTAACCACCGGTATGACAAAGCAACAGAAAACCATAAAGGGTAAAATTATCCTTGCTGATACAGGTGAACCGGCCGTGGGGGCAGCGATAGTTGTCAGAAATGGCACTTTGGGTGCTACATCCGACGCAAGAGGAGCCTTCATGCTCAAAGTAGAAGAGAATCCGGAGCTGGTTGTCTCCTTTGTGGGATATTCCAGTCTGGTTGTTAAATCTTCAGAAATCGGTAAAGAACCTCTTGAACTTGTTCCAACCTCTTACGATATAGACATCTCACAATTACCTGATCAGGAACCAGATCAGGGTCCGAAAGGCAAGCCTAAAGTCGATGTCCTTTCCCCAAAAGAGATGAGTTCTCTTGCCCTGTCGGATAAAGATGTTCTTGAAGTCGATGAGCAAACATTCTACATCGTGGAAGAGATGCCCTCTTTTCCCGGGGGGAAAGCAGCCCTGAAAAGATATGTTTACTCAAAAATCCAATACCCCGAAACTGCCAGAGAAAAAGGGTTAAGCGGTGAGGTACTTGTTCAGTTTTCTGTTAACCCCTCCGGAAAGCTGGAAGATATTAAGGTGGCAAAAAGTTCTGACAAGGTATTCGAAGAAGCCGCCCTGGCCGTATTTAAAGATATGCCTGACTGGCTCCCCGGAAGCCAGCGTGGAAAGGCTGTAAAGGTGAAGGTGGTAATTTCCATACCGTTTAATATCGAAAAAGTTTAATCCTGGATAAATAAGCCGATTCAGAAAAGGGGTTGTCAGAACGCCAGGCAGCCCCTTATTTCATTTAGTACAACAAAACCTTTTCGATCAGCCCCACAAGGATATGAATGATCAACATATGGATCTCCTGTATCCGGTCAGAATATTTGCGCCCATTTATACGAATATCACTGTCAACCATACCGGACAGCAATCCCACGCTTTTCACTGTAAGTACTATAATCTTCATTCCCTTATCACGGGCAGCCTCAACGGCCCTGATAATA
>CAZIAU010000746.1:0-1968 GCA_964536755.1 uncultured Bacteroides sp.
TCCCAGTGACCCGGGAGCACGGTTACGGTTATGCTGACCATGGGTGGCATCGTTAACACCGGCAAAGTTGTACCTTTTCACAACACCCTGGAATCCTTTTCCTTTGGACATTCCGGATACATCCAGCCAGGTATCGTCATGAAAATAATCGACAGTAATCACGTCGCCGGGTTTCCAATCCTTAACAAATCCCTTCAACTCAATCACCTTTTTCTTGGGAGTGGCGTTTGCCCTGGCAAAATGCCCCTGCTCGGCCTTGGGCGTATTCTTTTCCTTCTTGTCATCAAAGGCCAGTTGAACAGCAGCATAACCATCAGTTTCGGGGGTCTTCACCTGTGTAACAGTACACGGTCCCGCCTGTATCACTGTACAGGGGATATTTTTTCCGTCTTTATCGAAAATGGAAGTCATTCCAATTTTCTTACCAATTAATCCTGGCATCTTATCTCGTTTTTACCTGTGTTAGACTTTAATTTCAACTTCCACTCCGCTGGGCAACTCAAGTTTCATGAGTGCATCAATGGTCTTGGGAGTGGAACTGTATATATCCAGTAACCTTTTATAGGAGCTCAACTGGAACTGTTCCCTCGATTTCTTATTCACGAAGGGAGATCTCAGAACTGTATAGACCCTCTTGTGCGTGGGAAGGGGAACCGGTCCGCTCACCACTGCACCGGTGGACTTCACCGTCTTAACAATCTTCTCGGCTGATTTATCAACCAGGTTGTGATCGTATGACTTCAACTTAATTCTAATCTTCTGACTCATTATCTTGTTAATAATTATGTAAAAGCTTTCCCTGTTACCTTTTCAAGTACCTCTCTGGCCAGATTCTCCGGCATGGGTTCATAGTGACTGAACTCCATGGTAGAGCTGGCTCTTCCCGAAGTAAGGGTCCTGAGCACGGTCACATAACCAAATTGTTCCGCCAGCGGCACTTTGGCCTTAATTACTCTCGCCCCTGCCTTCGAATCCATCCCCTCTACCTGTCCGCGTCTCTTATTCAGGTCGGAGATCACATCCCCCATATACTCCTCGGGTGTAACCACCTCAACCGACATGACAGGTTCAAGCATTACCGGACTGGCCTTTGCAGCTGCATGATTGAATGCCTGCCTGGCTGCAATTTCGAAGGACAGCTGATCGGAATCAACCACATGATAGGACCCGTCCAGCAGAACCACTTTCAGGTTTTCAACGGGGAATCCTGCCAGAGGCCCGTTAAACATGGCATTCTTAAATCCTTTCTCCACTGAAGGAATATATTCACGGGGCACATTACCTCCCCTGACCTCGTTTATAAACTGTAATCCTTTGATATTGTCATCGGCGGGTCCGATGTGCACTTGAATATCCGCAAATTTACCCCGGCCTCCGGTTTGCTTCCTGAATACCTCCCTGTGCTTTACCTCGGTAGTGAGCGCCTCCTTGTAGTTGACCTCCGGGGTACCCACGTTGCATTCAACCTTGAACTCCCTTTTGAGCCTGTCTATAAGGATCTCCAGGTGAAGTTCGCCCATGCCGTTAATGGTGGTCTGACCGGTCTCAATATTGCTGCGTACCTGGAATGTGGGATCCTCTTCAGCCAGCTTGTTAAGCGCAAGGCCCAGTTTGTCGATATCGGCCTGCGTTCTCGGCTCAATGGCCACACCGATCACAGGATCGGGGAATTCGATGGATTCCAGGATCATGGGTTTGCCAACATTGGTTATGGTATCTCCGGTCCTCAGTTCCTTCAACCCGACAACCGCACAGATGTCACCCGCACTTATCTCCTTCAGAGGATTCTGTTTATTGGCATGCATCTGATATATGCGGGAAATACGCTCTTTATTTCCGGTCCGGTTGTTCAGAACCATAACACCTTCCTGCAGTTTGCCCGAATAAACCCGGATATAGGCCAGCCGTCCCACAAAAGGATCGGTAGCAATCTTGAACACCAGTCCGGTTAATGGCTCACCCGAATCG
>CAZIAU010000747.1:0-1964 GCA_964536755.1 uncultured Bacteroides sp.
TAAGAGCCGACGAACCGGGCGATACACGGAAAGCAGCCACCTTGAGTGAGTACGTTGCCACTGAAACAGACACCGTCAACACTCCCTATAACAGGAAGTTCCTGGTTGAACAGAACGTAAGTGACTCAGGCCTTGACTGGCCGGTCATAAGATTCTCTGATGTCATCCTGATGTATGCCGAGGTGCTGAATGAACTGGATGACCTTACTGGAGCCATCACCCAGATAAACAGGGTAAGGGAAAGGGCCTTTGGCGACCAGCTTCACAATTTTGATGCTGTTTCGGTTCCGACCAGGGATGCTTTCAGGGATGTCGTCCTGAACGAAAGAAGGATCGAACTGGCCTTCGAAAACCACAGGTGGTTTGACCTTGTGAGGACCGGCAAGGCCATTGAATTCCTCCAGGTGGAAAACAGGTTGCAGGATTGGAGAACAGGTAACATAATTATTTCCCTGGAGCTCAATATGCAGCCATTTGAGGCGCTCTATCCTATCCCGCTTGATGAAATCGAATTGAGTAATGGGAACCTGACCCAGAATGAGGGTTACTGATTTTCTGACAACTGCACAATAGATGTAATTATCATAACAATAGATATATAATTAATACACTCCACAATAAACATAACTAACCTATGAAACTTAAAACATCTTCCATGGGGTATCTTTTCAAAAAGATATGTCCAGAAAATATCCCGGGCATCCTGTTGTTAATGGCTGCTCTTCTGTCATTCAACCTGTTCCAGTTATCTGCCTCGCCCTCCGTCCAACAGGAGAAAACAATTACCGGGAATGTTACCGACCAGTCCGGGGAACCTGTACCGGGCGCCTCAGTTACCGTTGTCGGATCAACAGCCGGTACTATTACCGATGGTCAGGGTAATTTTACACTGACAATCCCCGGGGATGCCAGGGTTTTATCCATATCATTTGTAGGGATGGAAACCGTCGAGGTGGAGATCGGGGACCAGACCGTTTTCAACGTGACCCTGAAAGAGAGTGTAACGGACCTTGACGAGGTGGTTGTCATCGGCTATGGCACCATACAGAAATCCCACCTGACAGGGGCAATCTCAAAAGTAACCAATGAGGGACTTGAGCAGATCCCCACATCCCGGATCGAGGAGGCGCTTGTAGGCAAGATCTCGGGTGTCAATATCCAGATGGTTGATGCCATGGCAGGTGCTGCACCCACAATCAGGGTCAGGGGCATCGGTTCCATCACCGCTGATCCCTCTCCGCTTATCGTTCTGGACGGAGTTGTGGTTTCAGACGATTACCTGGGTACCATCGATATGAACGATATCGAATCGGTCGAGGTGTTGAAAGACGCCGCCTCGGCTGCCATTTACGGTTCACGAGGGGGAAACGGGGTGATCATGCTGACAACAAAGAAAGGGAAAGAAGGAAAGACCCAGTTTTCATTCAACGGCTACAGAGGCATAAAATATACCTTTCCGAAACGGAGGTATGAGCCATTCTCCACTATCGACCAGTGGAAAGAATTCGTCCTGGCCAATAACAACGGCATGCTAACCGAACAGATGGAATATATCGAATTGATGGGTACGGAAACCTGCTGGCCGGATGTATTTTTTGAAAGAGGTGCGGTGGAAAATTATTCATTGAGCGCAAGGGGGGGGAATGATATCACGAAGTACTCCATCTCAACAAATTATATGCACGACGAAGGGGTAATGATGATCGATGATTTCAAGAAGACAAGTTTCAGGCTGAACCTGAGTACCAAACCAAATAAATGGGTTGAATTCGGAGGGTTGATAAGTCCCTCCTATTCCAAGCGACGGGAGAACACAGAGGGTATTCATGCCCTCCTGCGTTGCGCACCATGGCTTCCTATTTACGTTGACGAAGATAATATACAGTTTGTCAGTCCAACCAGGTATCCCGACGTGAAGGTAGGGGATTACGCAAGGGAGAGGTTTTTCGACGGCTATATCCTTC
>CAZIAU010000748.1:0-1962 GCA_964536755.1 uncultured Bacteroides sp.
TCTAACGGCTGCGAGCAAAATCTGCCAGACTGCACGTTCATCTTTAAACTTGACTTCCGTTTTGGAAGGATGAATATTGACATCAATGTTTGAAGGATCAGTTTCAAAGAATAAAAAATATGACGGAATATGTTCCGGCGCCAGGATCTGTTCATATCCATTTATGACTGCCTTATGGAAATATGGGTGTCTGATGAACCTGTTATTTACAAAAAAGAACTGTTCGCCGTAAGTTTTCCTGGCGTGTTCCGGTTTCCCAATATAACCCCTGATCCTGATTATGGAAGTTTCGGTCTCCAGGGGGATCAGGGTTGTATTTACGGCTTTCCCGAAAATCCCGATTATACGCTGCCTGAGATTGGCCGGGGTTAAGTTAAATATCTCAGACTGGTTATGGATCAGTACAAAGGAAATCTCCGGACGGGTAAGTGCCACGTGATTAAACTCATTAATTATATGCCGAAGTTCGGTTTGATCGCTTTTAATGAATTTCCTTCTGGCCGGAATATTGAAAAAGAGATTCTTCACCTGGAAAATAGTCCCTGGTGATGTTTGAACAGGTTCAACGGAATCCAGCTGAGATCCTGCTATCCTAACCTCTGTGCCCAGCTGGTTCTCTCGTAAGCGGGTTTTAAGGATAACTTCTGCCACAGCTGCAATTGAAGCAAGTGCTTCACCCCGGAACCCGGAAGTTTGGATGGCAAAAAGATCCTCTGCATTAATTATTTTTGAAGTTGCATGTCTGTGAAAACAGAGTTGTGCATCGGCTTCCGACATGCCCTCTCCATTGTCAACCAGTTGTATCAGGGTTTTACCGGCATCTTTCACCAGTACTTTTATTGAAGTGGCCCCTGCATCAACTGCATTTTCCATCAATTCTTTAACTACTGAAGCCGGTCGTTGAATCACTTCACCCGCAGCTATCTGGTTGGCGACAACATCACTCAGCACATGGATGATATCTGACATCTACCTGAATAATATGAGATAAGCTACGAACAACAGGATCCCCAGAATGACGACCAATCGAATGTTGGAACTCCGGGTGGCTTTCACTTTGGTTTTTTTACTGGCCTGCCTGAAGGAGCCTCTTTTTATTGTGGTCCGGGTGGGATCCGTTGGGATCTTTATTCCCATTTCTTGCTTGATCTGCCTGATCCTTTCCTCCCTCTCCTCTTTCTCCGGATCCCAGTAACGGGGTGAATAATTGAATCTGTTATAACTTGGGAGTTTTATGAACCTGGGTATACCCATATAAACTTGTTTAGGGGGCAAAGTTAACGAATATTGTTGAATCCCGCTTGCGCAATCCCTGAAGTTCAACTTCAAGAAAGTTTTATATTTGTGATATTATGAGAGAGTTTATAAATACAAATCTGAATGAAGCTGCAGAAGTACTGGAAGAATTCACGAGTCTGCAGGAAAATTGTGATTCCATTGAGGCAGTAGCGGTTATTCTGATCAAGACTATCAGGAACGGGAATAAGATTATATCATGCGGAAATGGTGGTTCAATGACCGATGCCATGCATTTTGCTGAAGAACTTTCAGGCTTATTCAGGGATAACAGACCGGCCCTTCCGGCCATCAGCATATCAGATCCGGCACATATTACCTGTGTAGCCAATGACATCGGTTTTGAGGCTGTATTTTCAAGGTTCATTGAAAGTGTGGGTCAGCAGGGGGATTGCCTTTTGGCCATCAGCACAAGTGGTAATTCAATGAATATTATCAGGGCCGTTGAGGCTGCCCGTGATAAGGGAATGAAGATTATCGGACTTACAGGGAAAAGCGGGGGATTGCTGTCCGGTATGGTTGACCGGGAGATTCGTATAAAAGGACGGAAATATTCGGACCGGATCCAGGAGATCCATATGTTGGTCCTTCATATCCTTGTGGGGCTGATCGAAAAGGGGTTGTTGGACTAAATGAAATAAGGGGCTGCCTGGCGTTCTGACAACC
>CAZIAU010000749.1:0-1947 GCA_964536755.1 uncultured Bacteroides sp.
ACCTGATTGATCTTGTCATACGTATCTGATCATTGCAATCCTGTTATTAACCTGAATTCAGAACCGAATAATAACATTTGAAATCCTGAGTGAACTATGAAAATAAGAAAGATATTGTTCTGGGTACTGGCAGTTCTCATTTCAGTGGCCGCCATGGTTTATCAACGATATACCGGACCAACTTATCCAAAAAAATATGAAGTAAGTTACCAGAACGAGGAATTCCGCTTTGGCCTTCCACGTTCCAATAACGGAAGGCAAAACGATTATCCGGTGGAGATTCAGCTGCCCGAAGCTTTTACAGCAAATCTGATCTGGCGAATCTTCCCCACTGATGATCCCTGGGATACTCTGGTAATGGAAAGGCATGGAGAACTTCTGACCACAAGACTGCCCCTTCAGCCGCCTGCCGGGAAAATTGAATACCACCTGGAGTTAACGGCCGGTGGGGAACCCATTGACCTTGGTGATGACGAGAATGTGGTCTTCAGGTTCCGGGGTGATGTGCCTGCCTGGGCGCTGGTCCCCCATGTGCTGATGATGGTTCTGACCGTCATATGGTCCATGGCCACTATCATTTTCGCTCTGGCCAACATTCCTTCTTACAGGAGGCATCTGGGGGTCACCATAATATTTTTGCTTATCGGCGGATTCATCCTGGGGCCCATTGTTCAGAAGTATTCTTTTGGACAATTCTGGACGGGATGGCCCTTTGGCCAGGATATGACCGACAATAAAGTGTTATTTGCACTCATAGCCCTGGCGACAGCATGGCTCCTGAGGAAAAAGTCATACGGCCGATGGCTGGCAGTATTCGCTGCACTGGTTGTGCTGGCCGTTTACCTGATCCCACATAGCATGAACGGATCTGAACTGAATCCCGAGACAGGCGAGGTCATTACGGGTTCATTACTTATCTTCCCGGGTACTATTCGTAACCTGACCAAGAATATTTTTGATTAGATGCAGAAATACCAGTGTACAATTTGCGGATATGTATATGATCCCGAAGAGGGTGATCCCGACGGTGGTATTAAACCAGGAACTGCATTTGAGGATATACCTGAGGATTGGTATTGTCCGGTATGCGGAGTATCCAAGTCAGAGTTTGAAGCTATTGAGTAGGAGTCTTTTTCAGCAGTTCCAGCAGGTAATTCCAGAATTTGGAAACAGTTTCAACTTCAATCCGTTCTTCAGGTGTATGAGCCCCTTTTATGGTAGGACCGAATGATATCATGTCAAGGTCAGGATACTTCAAGAGGAACAGGCCACATTCCAGACCTGCATGTATAGCCTTCACTTCAGCATTTATTTTAAAAAGATCTGAATATGCAATCCTGGCGACCTTAAGAATCTCGGAATGCAGATCAGGTTTCCAGCCAGGATATCCATTTGAATGTTTTACACTGGCCCCCAGTAACTGGAACAGAGCGTCCATCCTGTCTGCAATATCCCTCTTGGAGGATTCAACACTGCTTCTCTGACTGGTCATTATTTCAATGGTATCCTCCCGGTGCTGGATAATCGAAGCCAGGTTGGTGGAGGTCTCAACAAGTCCGGGTATATCCTGGCTCATGGATACAACCCCGTGGGGGCATGCATATAGTGTATTGAAGAGCCTTCTTTGTTTTTTTCTGCTAATAACAAGATCCGGTAGTGGAACCGAGTCAAGTTTCATATAAAAATCCGGTTCAATATCTTCAAGCTCCTGCTTAATAATATTTACGAAGGAGTCGAAATAAACGGAAATAAGTTCTTTGCTGTCCGATGATATGGTGATCACAGCTTCTGCTTCCCTCGGAATAGCATTACGGGCTTTCCCACCGTTTATACTGGCAAGGTGGATATTGAATCTCTGATCCGCATTCCATAAAAACCGGTTAAGTATTTTTATTGAATTTCCCAGGCCCTTATGAATCTCATCACCCGAATGACCTCCCTGCAACC
>CAZIAU010000750.1:0-1947 GCA_964536755.1 uncultured Bacteroides sp.
TAAGTACTTATATTTGTAACCATTTAAGAACTTAAAAACAAACATGATTGCAGCTAATTATTCAGAATTTAGAACAAAATTAAAAAAATACCTGGATAGTGTTGAGGACAACAATGAAATATTAATCATTAAATGAAAAAGTTGTAAAGGAACAGGATTCCGGAAAGGATCAGACCATTAAGCATTGCAACCAAAAGTTCCTTGACCAGTTTACGGAACGTGCTTTCAAGCCCCAGGCTGTTACTGGCGATTCCCTGAACTACTATTGCGGAGGACTGAATCCCCACATTTCCGGCCATACCAGCAATAAGAGGGATGAAGAATGCCATTTCCGGATTGATCTTTATATCCTCCTCAAACCTTCCGATTACCGCGGCGACAATAACTCCTCCAAGTAAACCAATGATCAGCCAGGGGAGCCTTGCCCTTGATAATCTGGCAGCCGAGTCGGTTGTTTCAACATCGGTGGTGATACCCGAAGCCAGCTGATAGTCCCTTTCGGCTTCATCCCTGATCACATCTACAATATCGTCAATGGTAATTCTCCCCATTAACCGGCCAATTGAATCTGTAACTGGCAAAACGACCAGGTCATATTTTCCCATAATCTGGGCTACCTCTTCAGAGGGAGTGTCGGTTTTGACAGAACGTATGTCTTCGTTATAGATATCTTTAATCCGGGTAGAGGCACTGGCAAGCAACAGGGCTTTGAGAGAGAGGACCCCCAGAAGTACATTATCATCGTTGACTACGTATATGTAATAAATTTCATCCAGGTCCTTTGCCTGTTTTCTCATCTCCCTGATACAGGTGGCCACGCCCCAGTTCTCATTAACCTTGATCAGCTCTTTTGCCATTAATCCACCTGCACTGTCTTCATCATAGCTTAACAGGTCTACAATATCACCTGCCTGTTCAAGATCATCAATATGAAGCAGTACCTCCTGTTTCTTCTCCTCCGCCAGGTCACCTATAACGTCGGCCGCATCGTCTGAGTCCATATGGTGGATAAACTGGTTGGCGATCACATCAGAGGGGATAGCCTTCAGGAACTTCTCCCGGTCATCCTCCTCAAGTTCCACCAGCACATCGGATGCTTTCTCCGGATCAAGCAAAAGATACAGATAGGTAGCCTGATCAACGGTAAGCCCTTCATAGATTTCAGCAATATCGGCCGGATGCAGATCTTCAAGGTGGGCCAGAGCAGCCCGGTCATCTTTGACTTCAATGATGGATTTCAGTTCGTTCAGATATTCCCTGGTCAGTTCAGTTTTCATGGCCTTTCAGTATTAGGATTACCATGGCTGTTTGCTGCCTGTTGCGACTCCACCCAGAGGGTTAGTTCCACGAATTCAGGAATACCCAGTTGTTCAGGGCGTTTTGTCAGTAGTTCAAAATTGCTGTCCAAATTTAGTAAAATAGATTTTAACGAGTTGCGTATCATCTTCCGCCTTTGGTTAAATGTTGTTTTAACCACTCTGAAAAAAAGTTTTTCATCACAGGCCAGATATTCAGTATTATTCCTTTCCAGTTGGATGACACCTGAAGTTACCTTTGGCGGAGGGAAGAATGACCCTGGTTTTACTGAAAAAAGGAATCGGATATCAAAAAATGCCTGAAGCAGTACACTTAGAATTCCATATTCCCTGGAGCCGGGTGAGGAAACGATCCTTTCTGCGACCTCCTTCTGGATCATGCAAACGACAGATGAGATGGAGCGTCTGAATTCAAGGATCCTGAAAAAGATCTGACTGGAGATGTTATATGGGAAATTTCCGATCATATGAAACGGACCGGATACAATATCATTGAGATCAAGTTTCAAAATATCCCCCTCAATAAGAGTATTCTTCAATAAAGGCCATTTCTGAATTAAATATTCAACAGAATCGTGATCAATTTCGACCGGAACCAGATTTATCCTGCGTTGCAACAAAAATTCTGTAA
>CAZIAU010000751.1:0-1942 GCA_964536755.1 uncultured Bacteroides sp.
AAGTGGCAGGCCATGAGCGGTAACCTGATCAAGATGCCGGTGGTTGTGAGGGTATCTGTGGGATCCAAATACGGAGCCCAGCACTCACAGGACTGGTCTTCACTGGTGGCCCATATCCCGGGTATCAAGGTGGTCTTTCCTGCCACTCCATATGATGCTAAAGGATTGATGAATTCTGCCCTTCAGGGTACCGATCCGGTGATCTATTTTGAAAGTCAGCGGTTATACGGTACAGGTGAGGAGTTTCACACAGAGGGTGTTCCCGAGGATTATTACGAGATTCCCATCGGTGAGCCCGATGTGAAAAGGCCCGGAGAGGATATAACCATCCTTACCATCGGTGCCACCCTTTACCGGGCAATGGAGGCAGCTGACCTGTTGGAGGAGAAGTACGGCATGTCGGCAGAGATCATCGATGCCCGTTCACTGGTGCCATTCAACTACGACCTGGTACTTGAATCTCTGAAGAAGACAGGTCGTATATTGCTTGTAAGTGATGCCAGCGAAAGGGGTTCGTACCTGAAGGACCTGGCTCAGAATATTACCGAACTGGGATTTGATGACCTTGATGCACCCCCTGTGGTGGTGGGCTCACGTAACTGGATCATACCGGCCTACGAGCTGGAGGACTACTTCTTTCCACAGGCAAGCTGGATACTTGATGCCATTCATGAACGAATTGTTCCTTTAAAGGGACATAAAACGACAAATAATTATACAGCCTGTGAACAGCTTCGCAGAAACAGGTTGGGCGTATAGAAAATGCAGAGGATGCCATGAGTTTTTTAAAACAGTTTCCCGATCGAGAAGCACTGCTGGCCTCTTTCAATGAGGCGGACAATGAGTTTCCCATGAAGGTCAATAACCATATCCATACTCCCTATTCGTTCAGTGCCTTTGAAAGTGTAACCCAGGCTGTAAGACTGGCAGTTGCTGAAGAGATCCGGATTCTGGGCATAAATGATTTCTATGTTACCGATGGATATAAGGAGTTTACCGATGAATGCATTGATCATGGTATATTTCCCTTATTTAACATCGAACTCATTGGAATCAGCAAAGAGGACCAGGATGCCGGGATCCGTGTAAATGATCCGGGCAATCCGGGCAGAACCTATATCAGTGGGAAGGGACTCTCATTTCCTGTTGAGCTGCCATCTCATCAGGCCGGTAAACTTGACAATATTGTAAAGGAGAGCAACCTCCAGGTTTCAAGGATGATCGATTTACTGAATGATTGGCTCGGTCAGCAAAATGTAAATATCTCTCTTTCTGTGGATGAGATCATGGAGAAACTGGCAGTGAACCTGCTTCGGGAAAGACATGTGGCCAAGATGGTCCGGCTGAAACTTGAGGATATTGCTTCTGATGACCAGGAGTATTATGAATTGCTTGGTTGCATATTCGATGGAGATCTAATAAACAGCAGGCGGGACGATATTGCAGGTACCGAGGATGAACTCAGATCGAAGTTGCTGAAAGCCGGGGCTCCTGCTTTTGTTCCCGAGGACGAAAAAGCATTTCCACCGTTAACTGAAATTGTTCAGATCATCAGGGATGCCGGTGGTATACCCACTTACCCTGCATTGCTTGATGGTGCAGGCGAACATATCACCGGGTTTGAAGATGGTAAGGAACAGCTCCTGGAGGTCCTGGAGAGCCGTGGATTCAATTCTGTAGAGTTTATTCCCTTAAGGAATAAGATTGACATACTTAAAAATTATGCAGAATATTTTTACAGTCACGGTTTCGTGGTTTCGTTCGGGACTGAACATAATACATCAGCCATGCGTTCCCTTACCGTAAGTTGTAAGGATGATGTGGCACTGGATGAAAACCTGATGGAAATTTCCTTTCATGGCGCTGCATATCTGGCAGCTCACCAGTACCTGGTAGCCCGGGAGGGTCCTGAATATGTCAGGCCGGTACGGGAGGAAATGGA
>CAZIAU010000752.1:0-1934 GCA_964536755.1 uncultured Bacteroides sp.
CCTGAAAATGGGAATACGTATAACCCTTGATACGCGGGTAAAGTTTCATGGCATGGTGGGAGGACCGGAAAAGAACCGGCTTATCAACGGTTCAAAGGCCCTGCTGTTTCCGGTCAGATGGAACGAACCCATGGGCCTTGCCGTGGTGGAGAGCCTCTATTTTGGCTGTCCTGTATTCGGAACCCCTTATGGAGCACTTCCCGAAATCGTGACTCCCGAATTCGGGTTCCTTTCAAACAAAAGATCTGAACTGGCCGGGGCACTTGAAAATGTAGATGCCTACGACAGGAAAAAATGCCACGAATATGCATGTGATAACTTTGCCTCCATAAACATGGCCCGTAATTTTCTTCCCCTGTATGAAAAAGTCCTGAACGGAGAATCCCTGAACAAACGTCCTCCCAGGCCAGTGAAGAAAGAGGAGCCAAAATTTCTACCCTATTTTAATGCATAGGGCAAAACAATAACAGACCCTGATGAATCATGTCACTATCTGATCAAAAATATCTTCAGTCACTCATTGCTCAGGGAGAAAACCAGGAACTGGATTTCAAATTCGAGATCAACGATGCGCGGAAGATTGCCAGGACGCTGTCGGCATTTTCAAACACCGATGGCGGAAGATTACTGATCGGGGTCAAAGACAACGGCCGAATAAGTGGTGTCCGGTCGGAGGAGGAATTCTACATGATAGAAGCGGCCGCATCCCTCTACAGCAAACCGGAGGTTAAGTTCGAGAGCCGGAACCGCAGCGTTGAGGGTAAAACCGTCCTGGAGATCTATATTCCTTCAGTAGTAAACAAACCGGTCCTTGCCCTTGATGATAAGAACCGCTGGCTTGCATATTTACGCGTGGGTGACCAGAACATCCTGGCAAGCGTAATACAGCTGAAGCTATGGAAGGATAGGAACAGGACAGGTGGCAAGTTGCTGAAGTTCACCCGCCGGGAGAAGATCCTGCTGAGATACCTTGAAAAAGAACCGGGGACATCACTGACCAGGATCACCAGAGATACCGGTTTCAGGCGAAAGGAACTGGTTCCCCTGCTGACAAAACTGGTGCTTTTCGA
The DNA here is from genome assembly GCA_964536755.1 of uncultured Bacteroides sp. Lineage (GTDB taxonomy): Bacteria > Bacteroidota > Bacteroidia > Bacteroidales. The sequence continues at coordinate 1,071 of CAZIAU010000752.1, forward strand.
TGTGGTTGAGATGAAGTACAGTGAGGGGAAGAACTGCTTCCTGCTGAAGGAGAGGCCGGGTGAAAATGGTCCGCCGGATCATCTCCGTTAAACTAGATCATCTCCATTAAAGAATCAAAGATTGCCCGTCCGTCTGTATTGTTTCCATGTTCAAAAACGGCCCTTTCAGGTTGAGGGATCATACCAAAGACATTTTTCTGTTCATTGCAAACCCCTGCAATGTTATCCACCGATCCGGTCAGGTTGATCTCCTCGGAAATTCTTGCAAACTCATCGCAATAACGGAACAGTATCTGATCACTGTAGCGCATTGTCACCAGCACTTCATCTCTGGCAGAATACCTGCCATACCCGGTGGAAATCGGAATGCAGTAAGCTTTATCATTGGAAAGTTTCCTGGTAACGGCCGTTTCGTCATTATCTGGTTTGATATAGGTATTCCTGCAGATGAACTTCTGGCTGGTGTTCATCCTGAGAGAACCCGGAACCAGTCCCGTTTCACACAGTATCCTGAATCCGTTCCCGATACCGATCAGGATCTTGCCCCGTTCAGCGAATTCTATCATGGAACCGATCACCGGTGAGTCCCTGATGCATCTTTCCAGGCTGGAAGAGCCTTTGCAGGGAAACCCTCCCGGAATAAAGAGAACATCGATCCCGCTCAGGTTGGTTTCCCGGTTCCAGACCTGAACAACTTTCTTACTGTATATATCCTCAAGTACGGTAGTGAGATCTTTGTCACCATGGGCCCCCGGAAATATGAGAATGCCAAAAGTCATCGCATGTCTGGTTGTGTCTTTCAAAGATAGCTACAAAAGGATTTTAAGCAAATTTGAAGGTAATTATTAATTCGTTAGATTTACA
>CAZIAU010000753.1:0-1934 GCA_964536755.1 uncultured Bacteroides sp.
CAGGGGTGTTATTCTCATAACCACAGAGCGTGGGGAACCCTTAAAGAAGGAGCTGCGTTTTACTGCTGAGAATGGATTTAACAAGCCGATAAGTTATCCGCAATACCTGGATGCAGCCACCTATATGGAGCTTTATAACGAAGCTCTCTCCAATGATGGCCTGGATCCAAAATTTACTGTCGATCAGATTTCAAATACAAGGAACGGAACTGATCCGGTAAGATATCCGGACGAGGATTATTTCAATTCCACCTACCTGAAGGATTGGACTACGTACCAGCATGTGGTCGGTGAAGCAAGCGGGGGCAACCAGATCGCGCAGTACTATCTCAACCTGGGATGGGACCGTAACAACAGCCTGCTGAATCTCGGCGAGGGCGCCAATGAGAAAACCGACCGGCTGAATATGCGCGGCAACATCAATTATAAACTGAATGATGTGATCAGTCTCAGATATGATGGAGCCGTAGTATTTAATATTTCAGACGGACCCCGTTATACAGAAGATGATTTCTGGACACTGGCTACAACCCTTCATCCGGAATATTACCCGGTCCTGATCCCGGCAGAACTGATGACAGATCCTTCACTGACAGGAGCGGCAAGGCTTATAGACGATAAATATCTGCTTGGCGGCACTTCAGAATATTTAACCAATATTTACGGTGAACTGACCAGGAACGGCCCCAGCAAGTCAAACGAAAGACTGATTGAGATAAGCACTGGACTTGACTTTAATCTGAGTTCTGTTACTCCGGGCCTGAGCGCCTCGGTCTATTTCTCATTCGATATGTATAACTCGTTCAGTACGGATATCCTCAATTCCTATGCGGTATACCATCCTGCTTACGGGGGAGACACCATCACATTCTCAAAGTATGGAGTGGATGCCAAGCTGGACGAACAGTCGATTTCTGATGCTTTCTTTTATCGCCGGACCGGGATCTACAGTACAGTGGATTATAAAAAGGCAGTAGGTGACCACGAGTTCAAGACAACAGGGCTGGCTTACCGTGACCAGTACACAGTTGAAGATACGCTACAATCCATAAAACACCTGAATTTCGGGGTACGTGCCAACTACATGTACAAGAAAAAATTTGTTGCTGAATTAACGGGGGTTGTTTTAGGTTCAACAAAATTATTTGAAACGCATCCTTATGCATTTTCACCGGGTGCCGGAGTAGGATGGATCCTCACTGAAGAGGGCTCCCTGAAGAACAACCCTGTTATCAATTATTTAAAGATCAGGGCAAACTTTGCTGTAAACAATACAGATGAAAATATCACCAGCCCCTATCTCGGCCGGGATTTTTATTACGAAGGCAATACATTTCTGTATAATCACATGCTTTACGATAACACTTCCAGGCTGCTTTCGACAGGAAATCCGAACCTGGGGTGGGAAAAACTCATGAACATCAATGCAGGGATCGAGTCGATGCTCCTGGATTACAAAATGGGATTTGAAGTTTCCTATTTTTACAATAAATCCTATGACCTGATCACCCAGAGATCAAATACTCTGCCGGATTATTTCACAAGCATCCCTTTTGAAAATTACGGAAGCAACCTGACCCAGGGGATTGAAACCGGGCTGGACTACAGCATGGAACTTGGTGACCTGGAGATTAAGATCGGAGGCAACCTGGTCTATTCTATTCCCAGGGTACTGGTGATCGATGAGCTGGATTATCCGGACGAATACCGCAAACAGACAGGAAAGCCCACCGATGCCATATTCGGTTACGTTGCCCTGGGATTATTCAGCGATCAGGATGAGATCGATAATTCCCCGGCTCAGAATTTCGGTACGGTTCAGCCCGGCGATATCAGGTATGAAGACCTGAACCAGGATGGCGTGATCGACAACGAGGACCAGAAGATGATAGGTAATTCAAGAGCAAGGGTCGGTTACGGACTTACCCTGCACC
>CAZIAU010000754.1:0-1931 GCA_964536755.1 uncultured Bacteroides sp.
CAATTAGTTAATAGAGGACATGATGTAATATGGATTTCAGGCAGGGGTTTTTCAGTTCGAATAGAGAAGACTGGTGCAAGGTTTCATCCATGGCCAGAGGAGATAGATACAACTGTTAGAGATAAATTCGAAATGCTTCCCAGGCTTGCTGAATTGTCAGGATTTGCAGCGGCTAAGTATCTTCTTCATCACTCTGTCGAAATTGCTCCATTGGAAATCAACACAATCGACTCGGTGCTTGAGTTCTTTTCTGCTGATGTACTGGTAAGTGATCCTTACATGCTAGGTCCCTATATAAAATCGAATCTATCTGGTATACCAAGTGCACTGATCTCCTTCACTCCACTTGCCCTCTCAAGCCGTGACACAGCTCCATATGGGCTTGGGATTCTTCCCGGAAGATCAGTTTTGAAGAGAACCAGGAACCATCTGCTCAACCTGATTGCCGAAAAGGTAATGTTTAGGGATCTTGATCGCCATACGAATAGAATACTTAAGGATCTTGACCATCCCCCATTGAAGGGTTCTTTTCTCAGGGTAGCATTTGACCTACCTGACCTGGTGATCCATACTTCAACAAATGCATTTGAATATCCCCGTTCTGATATCCCCGGACATATCCATTTTGTCGGCCCCATCTTACTTAAGCCGGAGAAGGATTTTAATGCACCTGAATGGTGGCCGCGGTTAAAGGGACCAAAACCCGTAATACTCGTTAACCAAGGTACCATGTCAGTTGATCCTGATGATTTAATCATTCCGACCCTCCAAGGATTGAAGGATGAACAGGTATTTACCATCGCAGTGCCGGTAAAGGAGGCAGACATTAAGAACATACCCGGAAACGCACAAACCTCCTCATATATTCCTTTTGGAAACCTCCTTCAACATATTGATATAATGGTAACTAATGGCGGTTTCGGGGCAGTCCAGAATGCCCTTGCAAAAGGTATACCATTGATCGTTGCCGGTAACACTGAAGACAAGATGGAAGTTGCTGCAAGAGTGGAGTGGTCTGGTTCCGGAATAAATCTAAGGAAAAAGCGGCCTTTACCGGAACAGATTAGAGATGCTGTTAGAGAAGTGCTTGGAAATCCATTATATCGTGTAAATGCAAGACGCATTCAGGAGGATTTTGACGGTTACGATGCACCTGTGAAGGCAGTGGAATTGCTGGAAGGTCTGGTTAATACAGAACAACATTAATAATGATAAAAAAATACAGAGTAATCCGAAATCATTCAAAAACAGCATGAATTCTTGATGGTGTTTATTGTTTTAACTGAAATAAAATTATCAATGCAACGAACCATTCAGATATCCACTTCCGCCCACAACGGCCTCTACGACATCACCCGCCAGGTGGAGGACATCGTCGCTGAATCCGGCGTTCAGACCGGCCTGGTGAATGTCTATGTACAGGGCGCAACCGCAGGCGTGATGGTACAATTCAAATTCATGACCCCTCTTTTCGCTGGTAATGAGAGTGCTTTATATGGTTTTATTGAATAAGAGATTTTTTCTTTGTAATTTTCATTCAAATAGAGTACTGTACTGTAGAAAGCAGTAGAATATTTGTTAATCAGGAGTATGAAATGCTCAAAAATGGGATAAGGGCTATCGATAAGAAAGGGGTGCACTATATTGTCGGAGATGGAAATAAAATACTAAAATTTAAGCCCTGGCTCGGAGACTCCTTTTCGTTCATATATGATTTCATCATGAAAAGCTCTATTTTCCCCAAGAAATTTGGTGGGGATATGAGCAAACACCATGAAATCCTTAGGGAAGAACTGAAGAACATTCATGAAAAACGAGTTCTTGAATTAGCAACAGGAAGCGGTAGTGCGATCAATTTTCTGCCAAACGATAACAAATATTCGGGTACAGATATCAGTCCAGGTCTCCTTAAGAAAGCCGTCAAGAATTTC
>CAZIAU010000755.1:0-1930 GCA_964536755.1 uncultured Bacteroides sp.
GATATTTTTAAATATACAATACCTGCTATTATAGTTTTTCTTACTACATGGGTCATGCTTAGAAGCTGGTCCAGGAATGAAGAGAAGAAGCGGCAAAGTGAGTTTAACATGCATTATAATGACGATATACTGCCTTTGAGATTACAGGCATATGAACGCATTGTCCTGTTACTGGAAAGGATATCACCGGATTCCATGATCCTGAGAATAAGTAGCCAGGATCTCAGTTCCAGGCAACTTCTCTCCGAATTGCACAGTAACATTAAATCGGAATATGATCATAACCTTGCCCAGCAGGTTTATATAAGCAATGAAGCCTGGGAAAAGGTGAAGATGGCAAAAAACCAGATTATCAACCTGATCAATGATACAGCTGCTGAAGTGAAACCGGATGCCTCGGGACCAACCCTTGCAAAACTGATCCTTGAAAGGTTAACCGAATTGAAAAATCCCCCGTCCCAGTTAGCCATCGACTACCTGAAACAGGAGGTGAAGACATTGTTCCTGTAAGAATCTATTTAATCAGATCCACGCTCCTTTTTACAAATGCAGCGAGATCTTCGCCCTTTAACTGATTGTTCGCAAGCAAAGCCAGGTCAATGAGCTGTTTCACCAGCTTCTGGCCCTTGCCGTATTTTTTAAGCATCTCGACTCTCTTGTTCTCCAGATCGCTCAGCTTCTTGTTCACATCTTCCATCTGGTCCTTTTCACTCTGAGGGATCTCCTCATCCTTTTTGCCTTCCTTTGCCTTCTCAAGCAACTGTTTTTCTTCAGAAAGGCTGCTCTTCTCCGTACGCAAATCTTCCAGTTTTTTACCCAGCTTTTTTTCGGTTTGCTCGGCTATTCTGTTCACCAGAGGGTGATTGGAATTGATCACCAGGTTGTAGGAGTCCGGTAGGTTTCCGTACATTGAGGCCTGACCGCTCAGCTCCTGCATATCTTTCATACGCCTCATAAACTCGCTCTGGGTGATCATAACCGGATGGTCCTCTTCGGACAATGATTCGTAGCTGACAAAATAATTCATCTCCTGTCCGGGAAGATGAGCCTGGAAAACAGGGGTAAGATCGGCCTGTTGTACCGAGGATAATTTGGACTCCCTGCTTTCTTCCTTATCAATTAGCTTATCAATAATGTCCGAATCAACGCGTGCAAACCTGGAATCTTTCAATTTGGACTCCATGTGATTAAGGAAGTGGGTATCCAGTTGTCCGTCCATCAGCAACACGTCGTACCCTTTGGCCTTTGCAGCTTCAATATAGCTGTATTGTTCTGCCTTGTCTGTCGCGTAAAGATATACAAGGGTTTTGTTCTTATCAGTCTGATTCTCCTTGATCAGTTTTTCATACTCATCCAGCGTAAAATACTTGCCTGCTTCATTTTTAAGCAATGCAAACTTTACCGCACGGTCATGGAATTTCTCCTCAGACATCATGCCGTATTCTATAAACAACTTCAGATCGTCCCATTTCTTTTCAAATTGCTCCCTGTCGCTCTTGAAAATTTCTTCCAACCGGTCGGCTACCTTCTTGGTTATATGTGATGAGATCTTTTTTACATTGGAATCACTTTGCAGGTAGCTCCTTGAAACATTCAAAGGAATATCGGGTGAATCCAGTACTCCATGAAGCAGGGTCAGAAATTCAGGGACAATCCCTTCTACCGAATCAGTAACAAATACCTGGTTGCTGTAAAGCTGAATCTTATTCTTCTGGATCTCGATGTTATTTTTAATCCGGGGGAAGTAAAGAATTCCCGTGAGGGTAAAGGGGTAATCCACATTCAGGTGGATATTGAAAAGAGGTTCCTCTGAAACGGGATAGAGTTTCCGGTAAAAAGCTGCATAATCTTCATCTTTTACCTCTGAAGGGGCAAGGGTCCACAATGGTTTGGTATCATTTATAATGTTGTCCTTTTCGGTTTCGACCTC
>CAZIAU010000756.1:0-1929 GCA_964536755.1 uncultured Bacteroides sp.
AACGAAAGGTGGAAATGTTCAATAAAGGTGAATCGGAATTGTTTATAAATCTGGGATTTCAACCAATATTCTTCGGCGATGTGATCTCAGGGGCACATATGCCAAATCTTATGTATCTCACCACTCATGCCAGTGTGGAAGCCCAGGAGAAGAACTGGGAAGCCTTCAGGACCCATCCTGACTGGATAAAGATGAAAGAACTTGAGAGGTACCTGAACACCGTGTCCAATACCACAAAATACCTCATGTATCCTACGGGTTACTCCGATTTCTGAGAAGTTACCGGATGTAATTTACCTATCGCTCAAGGATCTCCTGCAGTTTATCGGGGGAAACCGTCAGCAAACCGGCTTTCGGAAGCCTGCGGGTTAATTCCCGCCAGTTTTCGTCCCGTTTAAAAACATATTCAAATACCTGAAGGGCCTCCTCCTGAAATCCGTTATTGGCAAGGGTCACAGCTTTCCAGTATTTCATTTCCATGTTTTGCGGAAACATCTCCTCAGCTGCCCCGTATTCCTCCAGGGCGGCAGCCATATCATTGTTTTCCACAGCCAAATCCCCCCGGTTCATGTGATCATATGCCCTGTGTACCTTTAGCAGTCTCTCAAGCTCCTTCAAAGGTTCCTGGTTATCATCCACCCGCAGGTCAATAAATTTATCCGCCCATGGATCCTCCACCCTGTCCGGACCCACTACAATCAGTGCTGCTGATTGTTTACCCCTAATATCTCCGCCTGCCGCCTGCGCGGCCTGCAAGGCACTCATTATCCTTTCAGCAAGTGGCAGGCCAGCGTTTTCCTCAAATGCCCTGCTCATGGCCGGTACCACATTGTCGTTAAGCATCATATTGGCCTGAACAGAATAATTATCCCCGATAAGGTGATGAGCCGAGGAAATGCATTTTTTCCCGGTATAAGCTGATACATTTCCATTTTTATCGAGGAATGCCACCTGCCTGAAATCCCTTCCATTGTCAGCATTTACCAGTATCTTAAGAGCATCTTCTGCACTATTCCCCTCCTCCATCAACATCAGTCCATTTGGCCCGAAAGCCGGATTCACAAAGGATTGGGTTGCCACAACCCCGACCCCTGACTTCCCCCAAGATACGATGGTCCCCACCGAAAACCAGTGACTCTGCACCCCCACCGCCATTTCACCGGTACTTGTATCGCGAGCAACAATAGAAAATGTGTGTGCCAGCGGCTCACGGGTTTCCGCATGATGCTGGGCGGGTAGCGGCTTAACAGGGATCAAAATAAACAGAGAAATTGTTACGGTATTAAATAATGTTCTAAGCATGAAATGTAAAGTTAGGTGTTATTAGTTTAATAGTTAGATAGTTAGAGTAATAGGACAATGCACTGATTTATGCACTTTGCACACTGTACTCTGCACTCTGCACTCTGCACTACGCACTACGCACTGATTTACGCATTGTTATTCGTCTGTGATCAGTTTCTCAATTCTCTCGATCTGCTTCTGTTTATTAACCTCCCGCAGGCTCCGGGCTGTTTTCGTAAAATAGGAGTGACCGGTTATAAATGCTACCTGAAGTTTATTCCATTCATTAAGTGTTCCGATCTTGTTCTGTTCCTTCAGCTCCCGGTAAAGAGTATTGGAAACCGGGATCATATCGCTCCTGCCCAGGTAATCCAGGTCCGAATCACAAATGATCTTCTGGTAAATGTCCCTGGGCTCGGGGGGCAGCTTGGTGGCCATAATAATCTGGCAGATCCTTTCTATCTGATCCTCCGAGTAACCATATTCAGGAAGGAATGCCCTGACCATTTCTGTTCCGTGGAACTCGTGGTTATCATAGTCAACAATATGCCCGGCAACATGAAACAGGGCTGCAGTCTACAGCAACAGCATCCCGTCATCATCCAATCCTACTGCCCATCCGATCAGCTCCACCTCGGTTACAAC
>CAZIAU010000757.1:0-1917 GCA_964536755.1 uncultured Bacteroides sp.
CAAAAGAACAGTATAATGCAGGGGTTCTCTATTCATATTCCGAAGAGAGTTTCAGCCTGAAATATAAATTAGATTTCTTCAGCGAGAACCTTCTTGACAGAAACAATCCGTTCCCTCCATATTTTGAGAAAGGTAACGACACCTGGTTCTATACCACCAGGTTGAACAATAGCCTTCACCTGGACAAAAAGCTCTCAGAAGAGAACAACCTGCACCTGATGGCAGCCTATTCATATTATGACAGGAGAAAAGTCAAATACCTCAAAGATCTTACCACCCTGGAATCGGTCCTGGTTACCAACCCCGCTGAACATGATACTTCCATCTTTCATGCTGTCACAGCCCGCGGAGGATTCAACCACTCCAGTGAAGAGGGAGTTCTGGATTACCAGGCCGGATTTGATTTAAACAGTGAATATGGAGTGGGTAAGCGGATGACGGGAGGACATGAATATATGGGAGACTATGCTCTTTTCTCCAGTTTTCAGTGGCATCCTTCCAGAAAATTTACATTTCAACCTGCCCTGAGGTACTCATACAATACTAAATATAAATCACCGTTAACCCCCTCCCTGAACCTGAAATACCAGCCCGGACAGACCATTTTCCGGATATCCTATGCACGTGGTTTCCGGGCACCTTCCCTGAAGGAACTCTACCTCCATTTCTACGATGCCAATCATGAGATTGAAGGTAATGATGACCTGGTGGCTGAACGTTCTCATAATTTCAACCTGACAGTCACCAGCAATACCACTATCGCTGCAAAACCACTTGAATTTAAAGCAAAAGCTTATTATAACATTATTAATGACAGGATATCACTTGTCCAGGTTGACCCTGATAATCCATTGCACTACAAGAATGCAAATACGGATCATTTTGAATCGGTGGGAGGAGACCTGACCCTGGGGATCTACCCGCTCAGAAACTTATCGGTAGATGCAGGGATTTCCCATATCGGCCGGAAAGACTCTTACTTCAAAACGGAGGATTTTGTTTTTTCCACCTCAGCAATATCAAATGTTACCCTGAAATTTCTGAAGAATGCAGTAACTGCCTCCCTGTTCTATAAGTACTCCGGAAAATACCCGGTTCATACCTATGTTTCGGATGAGGAGATCGTATTGAACTATCTTGAGGCTTTTCATAATATGGATGTGAATTTCTCTGTGAAACTGTTCCGGCGACAGTTACGGCTCACCACCGGGATTAAGAACCTGTTTAATAATACCAGCCTGGTTGGCTTAGCAGGAGGCACGGGCCATGGCGGAGGAGAGGGGGTCTCGTCACTGGTGGGCTGGGGCAGGACCTATTTCGCTGGCATTAATTTCAATTTCACCAAATACTGACCGGCAAAAGTGCATAAATTTTTTGTAATCATAATATTGGCCCTTACGGCTACAGCCTGCTTTGAAGAGGATATAATGATACCGGCTCATCAGCAGGGAAACCTGAAAGAGGGTATGGCGTCCCAGGGGTCCAATTACGAGCGGCAGGTATTCTATGATCTTGATGAAAACAGGGAGGTCAGCTCCAATCTTATCTCAGCCTGGGACCTCTGTTTTGAGAATACAAATGGTTTGCTGACCATCCGCCTGAATTCATCCAAATTCATGTGGGCCGGCAACTCGTATGACACTGCTTTTCCGGATATTATTGACCAGGACAAACTTGAAATGAAATTTGACCGTTCCGACGGGGATCCGGATAGTACTGCTATTGGTACCTGGTTCGAACTTGAAGGTGAGACAGTCCGTTCCCTTGAGTACGTATACCTGGTGGACCGTGGAAAAAATGAATTAAACAAGGCTGTTGGTTTTAAGAAAGTTCAATTCAAGACAGAAAATAACGATCTACTGGTCAGGCATGCCAATCCGGACAATACGGATGAAACAGCATCAACTATCTCATGGG
>CAZIAU010000758.1:0-1912 GCA_964536755.1 uncultured Bacteroides sp.
GGGCACACCAGGTTCCCCACATTTTCAATAAAGAGGATGGAACCAACCTCGGGGTCCAGCTGTTTTACGGCCCGGTGGATCATATCCGCATCCAGGTGGCATCCGTTGCCTGTATTTACCTGCACAACAGGAACACCTGTCCGGTGAATACGGTCCGCATCATTGAGTGTCTGCTGGTCCCCCTCGATCACTGAAACCTTCTTCTTCCCGTCAAGCAGTTCAATTGTTCTTTCCAGCAGGGTGGTCTTTCCCGAACCGGGAGAGCTCATCAGGTTCAGAGCGGTTATCCCCTTTGCCTCAAAATAGCCGCTGTTCCTGCTGGCGGCCAGTTTATTCTCTCCCAGTATATCCTCCTCAAGCCTGATCAGCCTTGAGTCATGATCATGGGAATGAGTGTGATCATGTGGATGGTCATGTTCATGATCGTGAGAATGTTCGTGGCCGTGAGTATTGTCGTCAGAATGGTCGTGGCCGTGGCCATTAGAATGGTCATGATCGTGAATCTGTTGAGTGTTCTCTTGGCCAGGGCGTGATATTGTCACCGGGGTGCCTCCCTGTCCGCATCCGCATGTTTCACACATAGTTTTTCCTTTTATTCAACAATTAACGATTTGATCTGCAGTTCATCTCCTTTGATCAGCTCAGTCTCAGGAGAACCACACTCAGGGCATTTGCCGAAAACCGACTCCGGGGTATAAAGGTTGTCGCACGAAAGACACTGAAAGAGTGGTTCTATCCTGTTTATGCTGAATTCGGTCCCTTCCAGCAGGGTGTCCTTTACTGCCAGTGAAAGGGCATTCTGCAGTGAATCAAACTCAATACCCGACATGGCACCGATATCAAGATCCACCCTGCTCACAGATTCTGCCGAAGCAGCCCTGGCCTGTCTGGATGCAATTTTTACAATGTTTATGGCAATGGACAATTCGTGCATCGCTCCAATTTACATATTTTTCAACTATTCAGTAACCTGGAAAGCCTGGTTTTGCTGAGAATAGTCACCCGTTTTCCTTCTGTTCGGATTATTTTATCGTAATTCAATTCACTCATTGCCCGGCCCACTGACGGACGTGTAACCCCGAAAAGTTCAGAGAGTTGAGCCTGGGAGTGAGGCAAATTAACTATGTCTGAGGCCGTTTCTCTGGAAAGATCAAGAAGGTATTGAGCAAGTTTTCCTTTAATACCGGAAAAAGACAGGAATTTGATCTTGCTGGAAAGGAACTGTCCCCTGCTGGAGATATTATTTACAAAATTCCTGAGTATTATCACACTGCTCTGCATCAGCTTAAGAAATGTATCCCCCGGAATGGAAAATGCCACAACCTGTTCATTGGCAATAATATTTACAGGGTACCGGTTCTGTTTTCCGAACAGAAAAGCCGGGGCCAGAGGCCGTGGAGGCAGAATATCCTCAATCTTAATGGTCTTTCCCTTAAAATCAACCATTTCACCTTTCACACTACCTGATATCAGGACATGCAAATAATGAACTTCCTCCCCGGCATGAGCTATGAAATATCCTTTCTTATATGACCGGATCCGGAAAGTCATCCCGGAAAGAAGATTGTCAAGACCGGCCGGATCCATTCCTGTAAACAGAGGACACTGAACAAGAACGGACAATATCTCTTCCGGAACTTTCCTCATATCTCTCATTCCTTACAGTTTCATGGAGTAGCCTAATACCAGGATATGCGCCTGAAGCGGCTCGACCACATTGAATTCATCTTCCAGCATGTAACGAAGACTGAGTTCCGACTTTAAATTCAATTCATAGTTTGTTCCAACCTTATAACGCATCTTATTAAATTTCCTGGGGGGATTGCCTGAAAGCAAATGGTAACTCTCCACACTTGCGAAAACTCCAAACCTGGTCCCGAAAATATGATAGTCAGCCTCTAAACTGTTCCTG
>CAZIAU010000759.1:0-1909 GCA_964536755.1 uncultured Bacteroides sp.
CATTTACACACTACGCATCTGAAAAGGATCCGGAAATTATCAATTTCAGGCACGACTATTTTGCCAACCGGCATATATGGCGCCGGAAAAGAAAAGGCACCTGTGCCATCAGGGAAAATGACAGGGTGATCCATGAGGATAAGTACCTGACTTTTTCCATAGCCGACAGGGCCTGTAAATTTATTGAGAAAAACAGGGACCGGCCTTTTTTCCTTTACGTGCCGTTCAGTGCCCCTCATACACCTTTCCAGGTACCCCGGGAATATTACAACCGCTTCAGTAATGTTGAGGATGATAACAAAAGAGTGTACTACGGGATGATCTCTGCCCTGGATGATGCCATTGGCCGGATACTGGATAAACTTGAAAGTTCCGGTTTAAGCGGAAGAACACTCGTTATATTTGCCAGTGATAATGGTGGAGCAACATATACGGGGGCCACAGATAATGGTGAGTTAAAAGCCGGAAAATTTTCTCATTTCGAAGGAGGTATCAATATTCCGATGCTGATGTCCTGGAAAGGAGTTATCCCGGAGGGAACCATTTATCCCGGTCCTGTATCACTTATGGATGTATTCACTACCTCCCTGGAGATCACGGGATGCAAATTGCCGGAAGACCGGAAATATGACGGTATAAATCTTATTCCCCATCTTCAGCAACCGGATCGGGATTCGATTCAAAGGCCACTGTTCTGGAGGACCGATTACAATAAGGCAATGCGACTGGGAGATTGGAAGCTGGTTTGGAATGAACGGGATAACCAGGTTTTTCTTTACAATCTGGCCGATGATCCCGGGGAACATATGGACCTGGCATCAAAGCATAAAGACATTGTAGAATCATTGAAAGAGAAGCTCCGGGATTGGGAATCTGAATTGAAGGAACCCATGTGGCCCGGTGTGATGGAGTTCAGATTTGATCTGGATGGTGAAATAACCTGGTGGGCTATTTAACATTTATTTGGAACGGATCAGGTTTGAAAGCTGTATCCTGTTCTTCACGCCGGTTTTCACAAAAATATGATGGATGTGGTCTTTAACCGTTTGAAGGGAGATATAGAGCGATTCCCCTATCTCCTGGTTGGACAATCCCCTGCAGATCAGCTCTACTACTTCGCTTTCCCTTTTTGATATTTCGTAGCGGTTTATAAAGGTTGAAAACAGGGTTTCGAAATCATCCTCAATGGTTATTGTCCGGTTATGATGCCTGTTCAGATAGGTATTCAAATAGAGTATGGGAATAAGGTGATATGAAAGAAAAATGAAAATAAATATAAAGGGGAGTAAGACATGTTTTGTATAAAAAGCAAGCATGCTGCAGGTTAATACCATATAGAGTGTATATATTAATACGAACATGCGGATAAATTTTCTCCTGTGAACATCTGTTTTTTTTGATAGTAAAAGAGCCAGGACGAGTATCATAAGATACATTACGGCTTCAAATCCTATAAACACCCAGCGCTGGAGGGTAAGAATAAGCTGGTAATTACCCTGATGGAACCGTGAGAACCTGATGATTAAAAATCCGTACAGGACAAATGCAATCATAAAAATAAAGAAATAAGGTATCGTAAATGCCGGTATTACCTTTTTCCGGAAAAATTCCATCACACTTCTCAACAGCATATAGTTGGCAAGCCCGATAAAAGGGATTCCCAGGAAGATCGCAAATAATCTTGCTGAATATATGGTATTTATTTCTGTGGCCATTCTGAGGAAAAACCACTCCAGGAGACCGGACCCGATAAGGCTGTAAGTTCCGAATATGTAGATAAATACCAGGTAATAAAAATAACTGCTTATCTCGGGGACTCTGTACTGTTTAACCAATCGCATTGAAAAGAGAATGGCAATAACCTCGGCTATGAGTGCATCCAGTTGAACCGCTACGATGAAGCCCAGCG
>CAZIAU010000760.1:0-1905 GCA_964536755.1 uncultured Bacteroides sp.
GAATGGGATACATTCAGATCCGGTGGAGCGGGAGGTCAGAATGTGAATAAGGTCGAAACCGGGGTCCGGGTACGGCATCTTCCCACCGGGATCACAGTTGACAACACAGAAACCCGGTCACAGTTAAAAAACAGGGAAAACGCCATGAGGATCCTGAAGTCACATCTGTACGAAATGGAACTTCAGAAAAAGAGGGAGAAACAGGCAGCCATCGAGGGCAGTAAAATGAAGATCGAATGGGGCTCCCAGATCCGCAATTATGTCCTTCATCCATATAAACTGGTCAAAGACCTGCGGACCAACTATGAAACCGGTAATGTCCAGGCTGTCCTTGACGGGGAACTGGATGACTTCATCAAAGCCTTCCTCATGCAATTCGGAGGGTCCCAGGTAAAAAGCTAAAATTTTTACGAATTTTCTTGACTTGTGGTTACATTTAGCATATATTTGTACGATATATGTTCCTTTTTACTTATTTCGTACAGTTATGAGCACATCGTCAAACCCGAAAAGAGAACAGATACTGGTGACCGGAAAGGAGCTCTTCTGGAAATTTGGATTCAAAAGGGTGACCATTGAAGAGATCTGCAAAGAAGCAGAAGTAAGCAAAATGACCTTTTATAAGTATTTCGAAAATAAGCTGGATCTGGTAAAAACGATCATGGATGATATTCTGATTTCAACACTGGAAGAGTACAGGCAGATCATGGAAAGCGATATCCCATACCCTGAAAAGGTGGTCATGATGGTGGAACTGAAACGCAAACAGATCAAAACCATGAGCAATGAGTTTTTCAGGGAATATGTGCAGAGTGACGATCCCGAACTGATCAACTACCTGAATAAACTATCTCAGGAAACCATGAGAATGTTCGTCGACGATTTTGCTAAGGCCCAGAGGGAGGGAAACATAAGGAAAGATTTGAAGGTTGAATTTATCATGTTAATGATGAACCGTATGATCGATATGACCCACGACGAGCAACTGCTTGAGATGTATGAAAATCCCCAGGACCTGGTCATGGAGATCACCAATTTTCTTTTTTACGGCATTCTTGTCAGGGATATGCATTAGAAATGGCAGAGTTTATAAAATATGGCATTTACCTGACAGGATTTACACTGATCCTGTTTCTCCCCGCAAGGGTGAACTCCCAAACCCTGGAATGGAACGGGCAGGCAATCGGATGGACAACACTCAATCCATCTGAACCTTTCCAGATGCAGGCCGGCCTGAGATATATACCCGAGATTACATTTTCTCACCCCGTGGGAAAATACACAGTGGACGGTGAGTTCTCTGCCAATCTCTGGGGAAGTGGAATATTGAATGCAGACTCTCTTGTAATCGATGAACAACTCTCCCCCTACCGCATGTGGGTCCGTTTCTCGGGAGAACAGTTTGAGCTGAGAGCCGGACTCCAGAAAATAAATTTTGGCTCGGCCGTGCTTTTCAGACCACTTATGTGGTTTGACCGGATCGATCCGCGTGATCCCCTTCAACTTACAGACGGTGTTTATGGATTACTGGGAAGGTACTATTTCCTTAATAATGCCAATATATGGCTCTGGGGGTTGTACGGTGAGGATAAAACCAAGGGCTGGGAGATCTATCCCTCAAAGAAGAACAGTATTGAATATGGAGGCAGACTCCAGGTTCCCCTGTATACGGGTGAGATCGGAGCAACATTCCACCACCGCCGGGCCGATCCGGAAGGGGAGGTCCCCGACTCATTGTTAAACGAATCCTTCTATCCGGAGAACAGGATAGCACTGGATGCCAAAATAGACCTGGGTGTAGGGTTATGGGTGGAGGGAGCACTTATTCACCAGGATCTTGATTTTACTGACCTGACCTTTAAAACTATGCTTAATGCGGGACTGGATTATACTTTTAACCTGGGG
>CAZIAU010000761.1:0-1901 GCA_964536755.1 uncultured Bacteroides sp.
AGAAAAAACCACGGCTCCTTTTAAATTCGGTGTAAGATCAGCCTGGAACCAGCTGGGCAATATAAACATAGACGATACAGCATATTTTAAGGAGAAGGAGGAAGATGTGTTCCTGGATACGCTGGACAACATACTGCAATATGAAAAAATTGATATTGATGATATTGGTCATGTCAATATAACAAACAATGGTGCTGAATACCATACATTGCTAGGCTTTGAGAATGGTTTGAAAAATGCTCAGGATCTGTCCCTGACCGTTGTCTCAGGCAGACGCGATCCTTCAGGAATTATTAATGGCAGACCCGATCATGAATTGGTCATATCCTTCCTGCAGTCTCTGGGTTATCGAACAAAGTTTCGCCGGATTAATCAACTTTTCTGGTGGGGATTCTGTGTAAAACTTCTGATTAACAGAAAATGGATATATAATAAAGCGAATTACGGAGTCGTGTTTGCCAGTAAAGGGAAGAAAAGAATTCCGTTTTACCAATCGTTTTCTTAGCTTCAATCAAGCAATGTCTTTTTTTATAATTTCGTTTAGCCAGATATTATTTTAATTATGGAAAAAATCAAATGGGGAATCCTGAGTACGGCAAAGATCGGACTGAAACAGGTCATTCCCGGCATGCAAAAAGGAGAGTGCTGCGAAGTTACAGCAATTGCTTCCAGGTCTTTAGATAAAGCCAGGGTGGCGGCATCCAGCCTGGGTATAACAAATGCTTACGGTTCATACGAGGAGCTGCTGGCCGATCCGGACGTGGATGCCGTTTACAACCCTCTGCCAAACAATATGCACTCTGAATGGACAGTAAAAGCCATGGAAGCGGGCAAGCATGTGTTGTGTGAAAAACCTGTGGCCCTGACGGTCAGAGATGTGGAAGAGATGATCAGTGTAAGGGACAGGTGCGGAGTAAAGGCCGGGGAAGCATTTATGGTGAAATCCCATCCCCAGTGGATAGAGACCCGCGAACGGGTACGCCGGGGAGAAGTGGGGGAGGTAAGACTTGTCCAGGGAACATTCAGTTACCACATTGCAGATCCTCAGAATATCCGCAATATACCTGAACTGGGAGGTGGAGGAATATGGGATATCGGTTGCTATCCGGTAACCACTTCCCGCTATATCTTTGAAGAGGAACCGTTACGGCTGGTGTCACTTCTCGATTTTGACCCGGTAATGAAAACCGACCGGCTCAGCAGCGTAATTATGGAATATCCAACGGGCCAGGCAGTTTTTACAGTTGGTACGCAACTGGTACCTTATCAGCGTATGCATGTATATGGCACCGGGGGACACCTGGAAGTCATGATCCCGTTCAATGCTCCCGATGACAGGCCCTGCCTGGTAGCCCAGGACCGGGGTACTCTCCTGCCGGAGGAAATTACCACCCATTCATTTCCGGTAGTGAACCAGTATACTCTTATGGCCGATGAATTTTCCAGGGCAATAATTGAAGACAGGGAAGTACCTGTTTCACTGGAGGATTCGTTAAATAATACAAAAGTGCTGACTGCCATATTTGAATCAGCCGGGAGTAAAAAATGGGTGGAAGTAAAATAATCAAAAAAGTCTGATTTGGTCTATCCTGAACAGTATGAAGAAAAGGTAGGATTTGACAGGATCCGGGAGCTGGTGCAATCGCATTGTCTGTTTGAACCGGGGAAGGAGAGAGTGGCCCGGATGGAATTCATGACCGGTCATGAAGCCATTCTTACTGAACTGAAACTTACCGAAGAATTCAGGAAGATCAGTGAGCATGAGGATGAATTTCCCATTCATCATTTCATCGATAACAGGGCCGCCCTGACCAAAGCAGAGGTTGAAGGAACATATTTGATGGAGGAAGAGATTTTCGGACTTGTGCGGAGTCTTGACACAGTAAAAGCCATACTGAATT
>CAZIAU010000762.1:0-1901 GCA_964536755.1 uncultured Bacteroides sp.
CCAGCCAATTAAGCACACCCTGGTCTGATGCTACAATAGGATTCACATAGTAACCTGAAGGGTCTGAGAACGTGAGTGGGTTATTGAGGGCATAAGTATACCAGTAAAGCTAAAAACACCTGCAACTCTCCAACTTTTCAAAGAACGCTTTTATCAACAAATCAACTGTATTCAGATCTCCCCACTATTTGAAGCTGTGGTAATTGGAAGGCTAATTGAAGTAATGCTCACCTTTTTGAGGGATATCAAAATCATACCTACCAATCACTTGACGCAATAAGAATAAACACAGTCACTAGAGAGAGAAAACTAAGAACATATCCCAATATACAGAAAATGATATGATTTCTAGTTTTATTATCTGGTACACTACTTATTAGTTGAAAAGACTTCTTCACAATTGTAATTCTTCTAAAATTTATAGCTAAGATCTTCGTTATTGGTATAGAATCATTTAGATATAATCTCAATTTCATTTCGAAGATTACAAACGATATCGCTGATGAGAAGAATAGTATTGTCAGAAGTAAAATATTCATTTAGCAAGCATGATTATGTTCTATTAATTCTTAATAGCCCCTTGGTCTTGTTTTGTATAGATCTGTTATTGTTGGATTAGGTCCAGGTTTTACAATTTTAGTTCGCCCAAAGGGAGTTAATGAAAAAGTAACAAAAGGATAGCTGTATCCTAATCCGGTCATTCTGATCTCAAAATCATAATGGTAATTATTTGAAGAGCTTCGTGAATGAGTCACAATACTCCCTCCAAAATCTGATTGGTATCCAGCTTTCATTAGATCTTCAATATTGAATGTCTCAGGATTTGCCAACACTTGAATTCTGGCCATCCCTGCTCCAAGATTTACTCCAGCACTAAAACCATATGCAAATATTCCAAATTGCGATCCTTGGTAATTGAGAGTGCCACCCATTATTGAAATCCCTGCTCCTGGAACAAGATTTAGGTAGCTCACTACCCCAGAAGCTACAACTTCTCGAGAATCCCCATCATTCGAGGCAAACCAATACCAATCAGTCATAGAATGAATAAATTAGTACCTGATATTTGCTCTCATCAATAACAGTTAGTTTGTAGCTTTCATTTTTTGTTGAGTAATCTAAAGAGTAAAAACCACTTAATTCATCTGAAATTTCAGAGGGAACCTCATAATAATATTTCTTCAGGGTATCTCTTTCCATATATGCGTAATAATACTCAGGCAGAGTGGGTGGTAATTTCTCGGAAATTGGCAGGATTTTGAACTCGTCTAGTTTATTCTTCTTGAGTAACATTTTAAGTTGGATCTCATTAAGTGATAATACTGTCTCTGAGTAGCCTTCACCGGTAAACGAAAAGGCAGACGTATCTTTCAGTACAGAAAGGTCCTTTGGGAGTTTTAATCCACTAATATTTCCGGCGGACTTTATCGTTGTGTATGGAGGAAGATAGTTGCGAAATATTACATAGAGAATTACAACCAAAACAACGGGTATGATGATTCGTATCAGCTTCTTCATCTCACTACTGTTTATGGGTAGGTGATTTTGAAAGGCTTATCCGTGAAATTGAACCAACTAGCCATGTCAATCATTTCAGTTTTTAACTGTGCATTAAAAAAACTATGCCACCTTATCGGATAAGGATTAAAATCATAGGTGTCCTCAAAACCGATCGGATTCCCTAATAAATCATAGTAAATGGTTGCATCTCCAAATACTGTAGAATAATCTGTACCATAGAACCTGGCAGGTTGTGCCATGAAAGTACTACCCATTCTTAGGACCACTTTTTTCAATTCTTAATTGATTTATCTCTCATGATGATGATGATGTAAACCAGTGTTATATAACCGGAAATAACTCGCAGAGTTATTCTGGTTATTAACACATTTTCTTTTTTG
>CAZIAU010000763.1:0-1886 GCA_964536755.1 uncultured Bacteroides sp.
ACTTCGTAGTCATACAACAGTGATACACCGGACATCGGATCGAAGTATTTTAGCTGGTTGTAAACCTTATTTAAATTACGGATATCCCTGATCCTTTCCTGAAAACCTCTGACATTTTTTCTCAGGACGATTTTTGCTGTATTCTCTTTGGATATACCGATCCCTTCCAAATGCATGGTCGCATGGATCATCTCTATTCTATGGTTCCTCTTCTCCCGGGAATTGATATACTTAGAAAAGGGATGACGGGGATTTTCGAGTTCAACGGAAATGGAACTTAACAGTTTACGGATCTCCGGATCAGAATCAGATATTGTGAACAAGTATTGTGGTTTCATTTCTATGCGGTGCTTTTTTATCTGACCTCTGGCTGCCATCCGGGCCTGCAAAATTGGAACTGTCCTTTGATAGTATCATCTGGTACTATCAATTGATACTATCATTCCTGAACGTTAATGTGATAGGCGGTCCTTTTATCGCAATGGAACAGATCAATTGGCGGGAATCCTAAAACAGGGGTATTATTTAAAGGATGCGGGAATTTTATTCACCACCCTGTAATACAGCGGTTTGCAATATTTGTGCACCCAGACCATTACCAGTTCGATCCTCCCGATCAGTACATCCTTGCGGTTCCGTTTCATGGCCCGGATCATTTTCCGGGCAGCTGTGGCCGGAGATATCCCGGATGCAAGTGCCGGATCATTCACTCCTTGTTCACTTCCGTCTTTCAGAAGGGAATGATATGCTATATTGGTCCTTACCCTACCCGGACTGAATATGGTCACCCGGATGCCCTTGCTGCAGTTCTCGGCCCAGAGGCTTTTATAGAATCCGAAAAGTGCATGCTTGGCAGCTGCATATGAGCTTCTGAGGGGGTACCCGAATTTTCCCGAGATGGAGGCGGTGACACCAATGTGTCCGTACCCGTTCTCAATCATTTTTGGCAGTAGTGCCTTGGTGAGTATCACCCCGCTGAAGTAATCGATCTCCATCAGGCGCCTGTCAATTTCCAATGGAGTATCAACGGCCTCTGCCCTGACCGAAATGCCGCCATTATTCATAAGTACATCCACATGCCCGTACTCTTTCAGCACTCTTTCAGCCGCGGCCCGTACCTCGTCCGGGTTTCCAAGGTTAAATACCACCGTGTGAACATTACGGGAAACTGGCTCCAGTTGCTTCCTGACTGTTTCCAGCTCTTCGGCCTCGTGGGAGGAGATGATCACTTTTGCCCCCTCGGCGGCAAATTGCCCGGCCAGTTCGGCACCAATGCCCGATGATGCTCCCGTGATCCAGACTGTCTTTCCTTTATAATTCATATTAGGGAACGGTTATATTGGAACGGTTATATTGGAACGGTTTGATGCAAAAATAGCTGATAAAATAGAAATTACTGTATTAACCTTCAGGTATCACGTTGACGGTTTCTTAAAAATGTTATAACTTTGTTATTACAAAACAGTATAACATTATGGAGACTCCTATCATTAATATTGGCAACTCGAGAGGTATTATTTTATCCAAAACCCTGCTTGAGCGTTATAGTTTCGGAGATAAACTGGAGGTAATTATGAAACAGGATCATATTGAATTAAGACCGGCACAAAATCCAAGAGAGGGATGGGAAGATCAATTTAAAAAGATGCATCAAAATGGTGACGACAGGCTGCTAATCGATTCCATTATAGATGATGATATTCTTGATGAATGGAAATAACACAATATAGTATTGTTTTGGTGGATCTGAATAACGGCCACGGGTCTGTGATCAGAAGAACCAGACCATGTGTAGTTGTTTCTCCAAATGAGATGAACCGGTATCTTCTAAAAGTAGTAATAGCGCCGATGACAACCACAGCGCGACACTATCCAACAAGGGTTAA
>CAZIAU010000764.1:0-1884 GCA_964536755.1 uncultured Bacteroides sp.
ATCCGTCCTGGACAACTGTCCCATACTTTCTGGCAGCTTCTACCAATTTCTTTCCTTCATTAAAAGTATGACAGGAGGGCTTTTCAACGCTCACATGTTTTCCTGCCTGTATGGCCCAGATAGCCGCCAGTGTGTGCCAGTGATTGGGAGTAGCAATAGAGATTGCATCGATATCCTTATTTTCAAAGAGTTTTCTGAGATCGGTGTAGACTTTGGGCTTTCTGAGGTTCTTATCCGTGAACCGGCTTTTCACACGTTCTGCAAAAAGGTTCTCATCAACATCGCATATTGCAGCTACTTCCACATTGTCCAGCCCCTGAAATTCCTTAATATGGTTCATACCCTGGCCATGGATTCCGATCACCCCCACATTGACCCGGTCGTTTGCTCCCCTCCAGTTTGAATTTGTCAGAATAACCGGAGTCGCGGCAACACCTGCCGCACCTTTGGATGTTATATCCAGAAATTTTCTTCTTTTCATTCGCTTCTAGGTTTGTATATTGTAAGCATAAACTGACTTTCAAAAGGTAACCGGCTATAATCCCGGCAGGTTAAGAGCGTTGGTCATACAATTTCCCTTAGAGTAACTAATCAGTCCCTGCCAATTTAGCGATAAGATTGAGAGCATTCAACACAGGCTGCTTGTTTTTCAAAGCCGTATCAGTGATGCTTCGCAGGATTAGGAAGTTGTTTACGCCTTTCCATGATTTAAACTGCCCCGACACTTTTTGCTTGACTTTGACATTGCGTATGGCCTGTTCACTTCCATTGTTGTCGGGCGGTACCTTTGGATGGTACAGAAATGTGAGGATAAAATCCTTGTACTTGAGCATTCTCTTTTGGAAGGACACAAGTTCCTTATGGTTTTGATCGATACGGGATGCCAGCATGCGATCCAGTCTTTTTTCCAGATCCGTTCTTTGTTGCAGGGGTTGATAGTAATCCCCAGGATGCATATGTTTTTTCAGTTCAAGACCATCAAGGATAAATCTTGTGAACCGGACTGGCCACCGATGCTGGTACCTTTCTTCCAGATACTTCAGTTCTCTGAGCAGGTGGGCCGTACAAAGCTGATGTGTCTGTACCCCGGTTTGAAAGTGACTTCTCCAGCAATCATGCACCAGGACAGTATCTGCAAATCCTATAGGGAAGCTCTCTTCGATGGTTTTGTATCCGCGGTTATCTGTCCCGGTCAGCCAGGTGAACCGCTCATTCTGCCAGGTCCAAACCCAGATTCTCTTACCATTGAGTCTGCCTCCGGTTTCATCACTTCCCACAACCGAGCTGTGCATAACCTGCTCCCAAATCTTCTGATACCAGGGTTGGGCTTTGTCACAAAGACGGTTCAGCAGGCAATGAATGCCTCCTTCGCTGATGGGAACAGAGAATATATCCCGGAAGATTTCCTGCATCCGTAAGAATGGGATGTATTGCCGGGAATGAAAATATCCGGTCAGACTTTCGATCATGGGACCGTAACCAATCGATGCAGTAATACCTTTGGGAAAATCAGAAGTGGTAACATGTCCGCAACTGCACTGTTTCTTGTATATCCTGTGTTCGGTGATCACCGGTTTAATAGGTGGAATATCGACTTCTTGTCTACGAGCAACAAACTCACCGGGAATAGCGCCAATATCTTTTCCGCAACATTCACAATATTCAGGAGTATGTTCAATGGTGTGATGAACGCGAAGAGCTGCAGATGTGTCCTTCTTGAAATGCGCGCGATTAGCGAGGCAGTCTAGGCGTTGATGCCGGCAGTTTGAGGTAGCAGTAACGGTGTAGAGCTAGTTTCATGCGTCGAGGTGCCATGGGCTGCGCATGGCACGTGAGAGCATTCGGTTGGCTTGTGCGTCGTTGAGGAATTGCTCGGTGTCGGGA
>CAZIAU010000765.1:0-1883 GCA_964536755.1 uncultured Bacteroides sp.
GGCGTGGACCGGAGCCGGATCCGTTGCGACGTCGTCGAATTCGAGCGGGCGGCCCGCGTGAGCGGGGTGGGCGCTGGCGCGCGGGCGCAGCGAGGAAGGAGAGGTGCGGGACTCGGAGAGGCAGGTATCTGGTGGTCCATACCCAGCGGGTGGGGATTTGGACTGTTGCTTTCTTACATCTACTACCGCACAGGGCGCTGGAAAACAAAATCGGTCGTCAAGGTCACGGTCGAACCTGCAACTGTGACCCGGTGATCTATCCGGGTTGAACCACTTTTATCAATTTTCCCAGGTCATATCCCCTCTCCCGCGCATTATCCAGGAGTTTCCGGTATACATTTTCATCCATCCGGGGGGTCCGGCAGAGTATCCAGAAATAGTCGGGTGAGGAACTGCCGATCATGGCCCACCTGTACTCTTCGTCCAGCTCCAATACGTAATAATCACCATAAAAAAAGAGAAAGAAAGAGACCTTTAAACGGGAAGGATCGGCGGGATCAGGGATCCTGGCCTTTCCCTCAGCCCTTGAGAGCTTTCCTTCCAGGGTACCCTTATATCCCTGGTTCACAACCCGTATCTTACCATCTTTGCGAAGACTGTAATTGGCTGTAACCCCGACCAGGTTCTTTTCGAAGGAATGGGGAAAACGTGCTATCTCATACCACGTACCAAGGTATTTCTCAATCTCGAGTGTACCCACGGTTGTTGTATCTATTTTATTCATCTGTACATTATTTGAGCAGGACAAAGTTATAATCATTACTATCCCGGCAAGACCAAAATGTTTCATAACGCATAGCCTTTAAAATCCGATCATTCAATTATAAATGTAGACAATTGACCGGTAATATCCAATCTGCCAGGCAACAGGTCAGAACCGGCTTATGAAGTATCTCAACCTGTTGCATTTTGGGACAGAATAGAGGTCACTGAAAATAAAAGTTATAACAACATTTAACTTTTGTTGGTTGATTTAAACAGTGTGTTTGGCTAACTTGGTTCAATATTTGCGAATAATATGCAAGACTAATACTACCTGTTTGCCGGAATGATCAGAAGATACGTTTATCTCTTAATAGTAACCCTGGTAATTCTGTCACCGCTCTTCGGACAGGAAGAATATGTCCGTTTCAGGCGTATCACCATCAATGAAGGATTGTCGCTAAGCTCTGTCTACAACATATACCAGGACTCAAAAGGGTTTATGTGGTTTGGTACTGAAGATGGCCTTAATAAATATGACGGACAGACCATAACAGTTTACGGTGCAACAACAGATCAGCACAATGTCCTGGCCAATAAATGGATCGAATTGGTTTATGAAGATAAATCGGGCATGATCTGGCTGGGTTCAAGGGGGGGGCTGACCAAATTTAATCCGCGAAGAGGTTCTTTCACGATCCTTAAACATGATCCCGGTTCAGAGGCATCGCTGTCAAACGATACTGTCACAGCAATTATGGCTGACCTGCGAAATGATATTCTGGTGGGAACTTTCAGAGGGCTAAACAGGGTGGACCGTTATACCAACGAGGTTGAACGTATAATCCCTGAAGAGGAGGAATTATCAGGCCTCAAAGAAAGAATAACCGGGATACTGCAGGACAGGAGCGGGGATCTGTGGATTAGTTCCGAAAAAGGACTATTCAGCTATGACTGGAATACCAGGTTTTTTTTCAACGAGACTGCCGGTGGGATCCTGGATAATAATACAAAGATCAATACAATGGTACAAGGAGAGGAGTCCCTCTGGCTGGGGACCGATCGCGGTATAATTGAAATTGACCTTTCCGGCAATAATAGCCACAGGCTCTATACAACTGATTTCGGCAATCCTGAAATCTCAGTTACCTCACTGCTGGTCGACAGGAATGAAATGGTAT
>CAZIAU010000766.1:0-1873 GCA_964536755.1 uncultured Bacteroides sp.
GTACTCGGATGCATTGTTCACGGTCAGTGAGGGCAACGGGGTATCGGTCAGTGTCGATCCTGCTGTAAGCACAACATATTATGTACGTGCCGAAGGGGATTGTAATATAACTAATACCATAAATCAACTGGTAGTAGTACTCACTCCTTCAATTGATCCAACAGGGATTTCAATAGTCAATGACAGCACATGTCCCGGTATAATTAAAAACCTTACCGTCACAGGTGGACTTCTGGGACAGGGAGCTTACTGGAACTGGTCCATCGATTCGACTTTCGTCACAAGTGCGGATACCGGCCTAACTATTGATGTTGATCCTGCCGTTAGTACTACGTATTATGTAAGAGCCGAGGGTGAATGCGATACAACTCAGTTCGTTGGACGTTTGATTAATGTTAAAATACCTTCAATCGCACCTGTTTCAGCTATGGTTGATTCTGCAGAGTTTTGTTTCGGACTGCTAGATTCCATTACGCTATCGTATGGCGGTGGAATTCTCGGAACCGGTGCAGTTGCAGCGTGGTATATCGATACTTTGTTTAACAACAGCGCGTTTGCAACAGGCAATAATGTTACCATTGCCGCACCTCCGGATACCGTTTCATATTATGTCAGGTTCGAAGGGGATTGTGATACCACGGAAGCTGTAAGTGTTACTGTTTTTGTTAATCCGGTATCAGATCCGTCAATTGACGGTGAAATGGTAGTGTGCGCCCCGGATATGTTGGAATATTCAGTTTCAGGATTGGAAGGGTCCGCATTTATCTGGAATGTGACCGGGGGTACCATCACAGGTTCAACTTCTGATAAAACGGTTTTTGTAGAATGGACAGGTGAAGGAAACGGTTCAATTTCGGTTACTGAATCCACAACAGGAGGATGTGTTTCATTGGCTGATTCTAGTGTAGTCAAATATAGATCACCGGTTGCAACCATGATCCATGGAGGTGAAACTGTTATATGTTCAGGAGATACCGGAATTGTTTATTTCACTGAGGGCCTGGATAATTCAATATTTACATGGAATGTTGAGGGAGGAAATATTGACAGTGAATTAGGTGATTCCATAGTGGTTAGTTGGAATGTTGAACCGGGTAATTATGAAATAAGCTTCCTGGAGGTATCTGAGAATGGGTGTAAGGGGGATACCCTGAGAGTTGCGAGCAGGATAGAGGGTCCTGAGCTGGATCTGGGTGATGACAGTTATCTGTGTGAAGGTTCTGTTTATGAGGTTATTCCTGAAACAGTTTACAGTTCCTACCTGTGGTCAGACGGTAGCAGCGGTCAGGTATTCAACACCATAGAGGAAGGTTGGATAAGTTTGACCGTGACTGATGAATTTGGTTGCCGGACATCCGATAGCATGTATCTGACGGTTCAGCCTCTGCCTGAAGTTGACCTGGGCCCGGACACTTCTCTTTGCGGAGATATCGGGATTGTTCTGGATGCAGGTACAGACGGCATAATCTATACATGGTCAACCGGTGATAACAGTCAGGAGATTACTGTTTACCAGGGTGCCAGAAGAGAAATATGGGTAGAAATTGAGGATCAGTTCGGATGTATTTCAATGGATACAGTTGTGGTTAATGAGTGTGATCCTAACTTCTATTTCAGGGATATACCTACGGCGATTACACCGAATGGTGATGGAACCAATGATTATTGGAATATTGAAAAACTGGCTACTTATACCCAGGCTGAAATTGAGATCTTTAATCGCTGGGGAACCCTGGTGTGGAGATCAGAACCCGGTTACTCTTCCCCCTGGGACGGAACTGATATGAATGGGAAAGAGGTTCCCATGGATTCGTACCATTTTGTAATAAAACTTAAGGCAGGCAGCGTGGACAGGATCACCGGTATTGTAACT
>CAZIAU010000767.1:0-1867 GCA_964536755.1 uncultured Bacteroides sp.
GTAATCTGACCTCGATGCTTTATTATTTAAAGGAATATGGAAATGCCGAATTCCTTCTCAGGGAAGTACCCTATTATGAAGGAAACAGCGGGTCGGTCTGGGACCATATCGACAGGGCGCTGATTATTAGTCTGTCGGGTATCTCGATCAACGGATTGCCCCGTATTCCTGCCGGGGTAGGGGACTGGATGGATGAGTTTACTAAAATCAGTGAATACGGGCAGGCAGAAAGTGTGATGCTCGGAATGCAGCTGGCTTATTTTTTGAATGAGTATGCGAAAATTGCCCGGCTGGCAGGTGAAATAGAACTTGCCTCCAAATGGGAAAGAGAGTATGCGAACCTGAAAAAGGCAATCAACGAAACATCCTGGGACGGGAACTGGTACATCAGGGCATTTTCCGACAGGGATGGGAAGCTGACACCCATTGGCAGCCATACCGATAAAGAGGGAAGTATTTACCTGAATGCACAGTCCTGGGCGGTGATGAGCGATGTTGCCCCTTCGGAGAGGGCCGATAAATGTCTTCAGTCCGTTGCTTCCATGTTAGTGTGTGATTTTGGACCGAAGATTTTTGCTCCTTCATATACATCGTATAACAGGTTTATCGGGACACAATCCATTTATGCTCCCGGATTCCGGAATGGCAATATTTACATGAGGCCAACAGGCTGGGCCATCATTGCAGCATGCAAAGCAGGGAAAAATGATCTTGCGTGGGAAATGTATAACAAGGCTTCACTGGCAAAGCAGACTGAAGAAATGGAGGTATACCAGTGTGAACCCTATGTTTATCCCGAGAATTATGTGGGTCCCGATCACCGGATAGCCGGAAAAGGCCAGTTTCAGTGGTGCCTGGGTGAAGCCACTTCCTGGATGTGGGTGGCCTACAATTATTACCTGCTGGGAGTGCGGCCCGAATTTGAAGGACTGGTCATTGATCCCAGAATGCCCGGCAACTGGGATCAGTATGCTGTAGAGAGGCCTTTCCGGGGTGATCATTATTCAGTGCTGGTAAAAAGAAACAGCAAACTTGATCCCGGCCAGTTGAAAATCCGGGTGGACGGCAAGAGCATAAAGGGGAACCTGATCAAACCCATATTGGACGGGAAAAAGCACAGTATTGAAGTCGAAGTCGGACCCATAACATAAAACGAAAGGAACAACTGAAATGCAAAAAAGAGAAATGATCAGGCGGCAGATCGGCACTTTATGGATCGCAGTGATATTTTTGTCGGGCATCTTATTTTCAGAAAGCGTTTTTGCCGGAGGTATCCGGCCTGTCTCACTGAAATGTGAATACCAGGAAGATCCCCTCGGGATTGATGCCAAAAATCCTTCTCTCAGCTGGCTCTTGGAGGTAAATGCTCCTGACCTGCGCGGACAAAAACAAAGCGCCTACCAGGTGCTGGTCGCTTCACGCCCTGAGATTCTGACCGACGACACGGGAGATATGTGGAACAGTGGATGGGTTATATCGGATCAAAATACCCATGTCCTCTATGCTGGAAAATCCCTGGAAAGCCATGACAGATGTTTCTGGAAAGTCCGGGTAAAAGATAACGCTGGCCAGGTGTCAGAATGGAGTGCGATGGCTCGCTGGAATATGGGATTATTAAGCCGGATGGACTGGAAGGGATACTGGATAGGCCGAAAGGAGATTTCCGAATCCGGGCTAAAGGAAGAAAGCTATGGATATTGTTCGGCAGGGGAAAGGGATGCAGAAATGGTTAAATGGGTACAGGTAGATCTTGGCAGGGCAGAAGCATTTGATCAGGTGGTACTGCACCCTGCAATCCCCATGAAATATCCCACGGGACAGCGGACTGTAAGTAATCCGGGTTTTGGTTTTCCGCTCCGCTTTCGTA
>CAZIAU010000768.1:0-1864 GCA_964536755.1 uncultured Bacteroides sp.
AGCCGGGAAACCTGTCGGCGCACTCTGCATTTCTCCGGTTATCATTGCAAAGGTCCTTGGAAAAGTAAAAATTACCATCGGGGATGATGAGGATACTGCCAGGGCAATAGAATCCCTGGGGGCCACACATGTTCGTACCTCACACGGAGAGGTGGTCATTGATCCCGACTACAAGATTGTCACAACCCCGTGTTATATGCTTGACGCCACAATTGATCAGATTGCCCAGGGAACTGATAATGTGGTCAAAGCTATGGTGGATCAAATGGGATAGTTTCAAATTAGGAACAGTTTTTGATGAGCATCTACAGGTGAGGAATCTTATTAAATATATTATTCTACCTGCCTTAATGCTAGTATTCCTTCCCAGACTGGAAGGGCAGACCGGAGAAAAGGATAATTCCGTCGTGACCAAGGGAGTTATCCGGGGATCTGATACCATCCCTATGATCGTTCTCCCCGAGACAAGAGTATACCACAGGCAGGACTATGAATATCTCTACCTGAAACGAAGGTACAGGAGATTGATCATCAATGTTAAAAGAGCCTATCCATACGCCAAATTAGCCGGAATCAGGCTCAAAGAACTCGACGATCACCTTGTTACCATGAAAAGTGAAAAGGAAAGGAAGGAATACATCGAATTGACCGAAAAGGAAATTATGGATGAATTTGAGAAGGAAGTAAGACACCTTACTGTTACTCAGGGTATTATACTGGTTAAACTCATCGATAGAGAAACAGGAAGATCCTCCTACCAGGTAATCCGGGAACTGAGAGGAGGTTTAACTGCATTTTTCTGGCAGGGAATCGCAAGGATCTTCGGCAATAACCTGAAAGCTGAGTACGACCCCGACAACAAGGACCGGATCATTGAAGACATTGTCCAGGGAATTGAAGCCGGGTTTATCTAGCTGCAAATAATGAACATTCTATCTTTCTTTTTGTTTTTTTTATGCTAAATAGTGTTAGCCCGAATTTCAGATGAGCGATCCGAGAAACAGACAGTATACCAATGGAGAAATCACAGTCTTCTGGGTCCCGTCCAAGTGCATCCACGCCACTACCTGTTTCAGGGAACTGATCGAAGTGTTTAATCCGGGACGCAGACCATGGATTAACATGAATGCGGCTCCCACAAGACGAATAATCGAAGTTGTAAACAAGTGTCCGACCCAGGCAATATACTGGAAAAGAAACGAAGATCTTTCCAGCGAAGAACTGGCCCTCCTTGAGAAAAGAACATCTATCGAGGAGGAGAATCCTGAAACACTATCGGAAAAGGTAAGAGAACCAAAAAATCCGGAACGGGAAAAACCTGCCAGTGTAAGAATTATGAAGGATGGTCCAATTGTGGTTGAAGGCAGCTTCAAAGTGATCGGGACAGATAAAACGGAATTGAAGCATACCAGGATGACCTCCTTTTGCAGGTGTGGTAATTCCGGGAGCATGCCATACTGCGATGGTACCCACCGAAAAATCGGCTTCACAGAATAACAACATTACCATGGATGATCATAATGCCCTTTTCAGAGTAATTGATGGCGGTCCACTGGAAGTAACCGGCAGGTTCAGGATTGCAAACTCCAGCGGAAGGATCATTGAAAACGTGGGACCTGTACGTCTTTGCCGATGCGGAGGTTCACGCAATAAACCCTACTGTGACAACAGTCATAGACGCAACGGATTTTACGGTTAGATCAAACCTTAAAACTATTACCTATGCACTATGCACTACGAACTGTATACTATGCACTATGCACTATTCTGGTGTTTTTCATGAGTACACCTTCTCTTGCGCAGCAGAATTTTGCCAGCATATCTTTTGGAACGAGTCTGCCGGTAAGAGAGTACAAGTTTTCAG
>CAZIAU010000769.1:0-1854 GCA_964536755.1 uncultured Bacteroides sp.
GCTTTATGACTCATGTTTGATCTGTTTTTCAGATTTCAGGGATATCAACCCATTTCCTTCCGGCCCAGCTTTCCAGGCCTTTCTCGGCAAGCTGCACCCCTTTGGCCCCTTCTTTCAGGTTCCAGGGGAAGGGATCGTTCTTTACCACATGTTTCAGGAATAGTTCCCACTGGACTTTGAATGCATTTTCAAACGGCTCCTGTTCAGGAACCGGGGACCATCCCTCGTAGAAATCAATGGAACTTGGTATGTCGGGATTCCAGACCGGTTTGGGAGTATTGCCATAGTGCTGGGTGCGGCAATCGCGTAATCCGGCTACAGCCGAACCTTTTGTGCCATCCACGTGAATGGTGAGCAGATCGTCGCGCCTGACACGGGTACACCAGGAGGAGTTGAACTGGGCAATAATGCCGCCCTCCAGTTGGAAAGTGGCATATGCAGCATCATCGGCTGTGGATTTGTATCTGTTGCCCTGCTCGTCCACCCTCTCTTTGATATGGGTAGCCCCCAGGCAGGAAACCGCCTTAACCTTCCCGAAGATATTATCCAGGACGTATCTCCAGTGGCAAAGCATGTCGATGATTATTCCTCCACCATCTTCTTTACGATAGTTCCACGATGGTCTTTGTGCAGGAACCGTATGTCCTTCAAATACCCAGTAACCGAACTCACCCCGGACGGCAAATATCTCACCGAAGAAATCGTTCTGGATAAGCCGCTTCAGTTTCAGCAATCCGGGGAGCCACAGTTTATCCTGGACCACGCCATGCCTGATCCCGGCCTTCTCACATGCTTCATACAGCTCCATGGCCGTTTCAAAGTCACTGGCAACAGGCTTTTCACAGTATACATGTTTCCCGTTTGAAGCAGCCAGCTTTACCGCATCTGCCCGTCTTCCCGTAACCTGGGCATCAAAGTAAATTTGGTAGGCAGGATCTTTTATGACACTTTCCAGGTCGGTGGTGTATTTTTCCACTCCCGACAATTCAGCAATGGCTTTCAGTTTGGATTCATTACGGCCCACCAGGATGGGATCGGGCAATATATATTCACTGTCCGAGACCTTTACGCCCCCCTGTTTTATAATTTCAACGATGGAACGCATGAGATGCTGGTTGGTCCCCATTCGTCCGGTTACACCGTTCATGATTATTCCGACCTTATGAATTTTCATGGGATCTGATTTTTTTATTTATCAAAATAATTGATGTTGTATGTTTTGTTTGTGCTTAGCTATGATTGATATACGCATCGACTATTTTCTGAAGGAAATCGTCCATATCGCCTTCCCAGAATTTGGCAGAGAATATCTCCACTTCCTGGAAACCTGAAAAACCGGCCTCCTCCACCCAGCCCCTGATCTGCTTCAGCGGAATGCAGCCCTCGCCCATAAGTCCCCTGTCCAGGAGCATATCTTCAGTGGGTACGTTCCAGTCGCAGATATGATGGGCGAACAGATTATTGTTCCTGCCGCATCTCCTTATCTGGTCCTCCAGCTCCCCGTCAAACCAGAGGTGGTAAACATCCACCGCAACTCCCAGGAAATCACTGCTGAAATATTCGGCCATATCGTTTGCCTGCTTCAGTGAGGTAATGGCGGATCGTGTATCGGCATACATGGGATGTAATGGTTCAATGGCCATTTTAACGTTGAGCCTCTGAGCCTCAGGAAGGATGGCTTCAATCCCTTCCTTTATCTGTTCCCTTGACTTTTGAAGCGACTGTCCCGGTTCTGCGCCACAGACCAGCACCAGCAGCGGGATCCCCATCCCGGCAGCATCCCGTAACATAGTTATGTTATCTTCTATGGCGGCTTTTCTCCGGTCCGGTTCAAGAGCCGGGAAAAATCCGCCC